>JAFAGX010000214.1 GCA_019237515.1 Acidobacteriaceae bacterium | reverse complement strand
TTGTGCAAAACGATCAGCAACAGGGTATTAGCCCAGTACCCAACCCTGCTTTTCATTTGCCTTTAACATTTGAGCGGTATTCTCACCTGAAGTTTTTCAACTCCGTTTCGAGTGGCTATTGCGATGGCGAAAGTATGGGGCCCCGTTGACTTGCTGACGTACACGCGCGCAGCCTTCTCCATTTGCCTTACTGTCGCTCTGAGTTGCCATGTTGTCGCTCAGGTTTCAACCACGTCGCTTCGGGGCGTCGTGGCTGATCCTGCAGGGGCAGTCATCAGGGGCGCACAAGTCAGTCTGACGAATCCCTCGATTGGGTTCACTCGCACCACACCCACGAACGACCATGGGGAGTATCAATTCTTTCAAATTCCTCCCGGTACCTATACGATTGCGGCTGTTGCCCCTGGTTTCACCAGCACTCGCAAGCAGGATTTGACGCTGTTAGTGGACACACCGGCTAAGGTCGACTTCACCTTACAAGTAGGACGAACAGAAACTGTGGTTGAGGTCCGCGAGGAAGCTCCGCCCGTCAATACCGTCGATGCCACGTTGGGCAATCCTTTTGATTCAAATCAGATTGAGTCTCTGCCATCGGAAGGCCGCAATGCCGTTGAGCTGTTGAGCTTGCAGGCCGGCGTCACCTATGTAGGAACTAACGTAAATACCAGTGCCGACTCCCGCGGCGGCGCGGTGAACGGCGCACGCAGCGATCAAACCAACGTCACCGTTGACGGCCTCGACAATAACGACCAACTGCTGGGCAATGCCTTCCAGGGTGCGCTGCGGATCCCCATGGATTCTCTCGAGGAATTCCGCGTAACCACCACGAATTCCAACGCCGACTCCGGACGCTCTTCAGGCGCGCAGGTTTCGCTGGTCACCAAAAGCGGTACCAACCAGTTTCACGGCAGTGCGTACGAATACAACCGCACGCTGCTCGGCGCTGCCAACGATTGGTTTAATAAAGAGGCGCAACTCACCAGCGGCTTGCGCAATAAACCAGGGGAGTTAATACGCAACACCTTCGGCGGTGCTGTCGGCGGCCCGATCATCAAAGATCGGTTATTTTTCTTTGCGAACTATGAAGGACAGCGTTCAAGAGAGGCACTTCAGGTCACGCAGGCTGTACCCAGTACTAACCTCCGCCAGGGGATTGTCAGCTACATCGCCGCTGACGGCAGCACCGTCAACTTGACGCCCTCTGCGATCAAGAACCTGGACACCGGCTGCTCCGGCAACGGCACTTGCCCAAATGGCAGTGGCGTGAGCCAAGCTGTCTTGAATCTTTGGGATGGGAAAGATACGTTGCCGAATGGAACTACGATTCCTGCATATCCCCTGCCGAATACGAATACTGCCAACGGTGCGGACGGTTTGAACATCCTCGGCTACACGTTCGCCGCTCCTCAACCCAGCAACCTGAACACTTGGTTAGCGAAACTGGATTACAACCTGACCGCCAACGGAACTCATCGCCTGTTCCTGCGCGGAAATCTGCAGAATGACCGCACGCTCTACGCTGCCGAGTTTCCTGGTGAACCACCCAGCCGGGTTTTTCATGACGACAGCAAGGGACTCGCTGCCGGATATACGGCGGTACTCAGCCCCAGGCTCGTGAATAATTTTCGTTACGCTTTTGTTCGCCAGGGGTCGGGTTACAGCGGCGCAAACCCCTACTCCGACGTCGAATTCTGGAATTTGAATGACCAGGTCTCATTTCTTCGTACCACTAACGTCAACGTTCCCGTGAATCAATTTGTCGACGACGTTACCTGGACGCGCGGACAACACACCCTGGAATTCGGCGGAAACTGGCGGATTCTGAACGACAACCGTTACTCCAACAATGAGAATTTCTTTACCGCTGAAGTCCATCCGGACTGGCTGCTGAACGGCGGAATCGCATTCACCGGGCAGTCACTCGACCCCGCCAATAATGCGGCCCTCCCGGTAATGGATCAGGCATTCCGTTATTCCTACGACGCCGCCATTGCCAACGTAACCGGAATCCTCGGCTCGATCCAGGCCATCTACAACCAGAACAAGACAGCACAATTCCTGCCCACGGGCGCTCTCGTTCCACGCCATTACAAGTCGAACGAAGCCGAGTTTTATGCCCAGGACGCCTGGCGGGTGAAGAGCAATCTTCAAATCACATTGGGCGCTCGTTACACCTTGCTACAGCCGCCGTACGAAACCGACGGGAACGAGGTCGCGCCCACGCCGAGCCTCTCTTCATTTTTTGCCGGCAGAACAGCCGCGATGAATCTGGGCGAAGTTTACCGTCCCATAATTTCATACGCGCTCAGCGGACAAGCGAATGGGCGATCGCCTTATTGGAACGAAGATTACAAAGACATTGCTCCGCGTGTTGCCTTTGCCTATTCGCCATCTTTGACCAATCCCTTCTGGGAGAAATTGCTGGGCTCGAGCGGCAAGACTTCGATCCGTGGAGGCTACGGGATCTATTACGACCACTTCGGCGAAGGGGTGGTCAACAGTTTTGATCGCGAAGGAGCACTAGGTCTCACCACATATTTGATAAATCCCTCAGGAACACTAACCACGGACTGCGCCGAGAGATTTATAAGCCTGACCACGATTCCGACTGGCGCGCCGGGAGGTTCATGCACGAGTGCCGGAAGCCCGGAATTATCTCCCGCTCCCAAGCCCGGTTTTCCTTTTACTCCGCCCGGAGCCGGGCAAAATGGCAGTTTCGCCCTCGAGTGGGGAATCGACAATTCAATGAAAACTCCTTATTCCCACGTCGTGGATTTTTCCATTACGCGAGAGCTTCCGCGACGATTCGTGGTTGAGCTGTCCTATGTCGGCCGCTTCGGTCGCCGATTGTTGCAGGAAGTGGACATGGCCGAGCCGGTCAACATGAAAGATCCCAAGTCCGGAATGACTTATTTCCAGGCCGCGACCATCCTGGCAAAATACGCCATGGCCAACACCCCCGAGAGCAGCATCAAGAAGATTCCGTTCTGGGAGAACTTTTTCCCGGCGGCCGCCGGCCCAGCTGGTGAATCAGGCTATGCGCCCGGCATTCCCGCCAATCCAACTGCAACGCAAAATATCTACGACGTTTACTACGCTAACAATCCTAACTTCATTTATGCCCTTCAGTCGCTCGACACCTTCTGTTTCCCCGCGTGTTCGACTCTCGGCCCCTACGCATTCTGGGATGATCAGTTCTCCTCGATGTATGCATGGCGCACCACTGGTAGCAGCAACTACAACGCATTTCAAGCCATGCTGCGGCGCCATGTCGGTGGAGTCGAGTTCGATCTGAATTACACCTATTCGAAATCCTTGGATGACAACTCCAACGCCGAACGTGTCAGCGAATATGAGAACGGAACTGGCGCAGGCAGCGCCAGCGCCGTTGCTTACAGCGGGCAGGTGATCAACTCCTGGCAGCCAAACGGCCTTTATGGTCCATCGGATTACGATACAACTCACCAGATCAATGCCAACTGGGTCTACAGCCTTCCTCTCGGTCGCGGCAAACAGTTTGGTGGCAATTGGAACAAAGCCGAAGACGCGCTTCTCGGGGGTTGGCAAATCTCTGGATTAACCCGCTGGACCAGCGGCTATCCCTTTAGCATTTCTACTTACGCTTTCGCCACCAGTTATGAGCAGGATGGCCGCGCTGTCCTCCTCGGTGCTGCCCCGCAAACCGGCGTCTCCATTCAAAATGGCGTTCCGAATGTCTTCAAAGAAGGGGCAGCCGCAGTGAACGCATTTCGCTTTGCGTATCCCGGAGAAGCTGGCCAGCGCAACAATCTTCGCGGCCCCGGTTATTTTGGGCTGGACATGAGCCTGGCGAAATCCTGGAAATTCACCGAAGCGCAAGCACTGCGTTTCTCGTGGGACGTATTCAACGTGACCAACGCAGTCCGTTTCGATGTCGGCACTTTGAATCAATATCTGCTCTATGGCACAACTCTCGGCAACTTCACCCAAACTCTCACCAAGCCGCGCGTCATGCAATTCGGATTGCGCTACAGCTTCTAACCGTGGAGGACAATTGAACCGCAAGTTGCGGTTTCTCGCCGTCGCCATTTGTCTGTTCTGGCTCACCGTCCCATCCCTCTGGGCGCAACTCAAAACCCGGAATGTTGTTCTCATCGTCAGCGATGGCCTGCGGTGGCAGGAAATTTTCACCGGCGCCGACCCCAACCTCCTTGACGAGAAGCACGGAGGAATTTGGGCCAAGCCGGAAGAACTGCGCAGCAAATTCTGGAACGACGATGTCACAGAACGAAGAAAAATGTTGTTTCCTTTTCTCTGGAGCACGGTCGCGAAACAAGGCCAGATTTTTGGAAATCAGAACAAAGGCAGCATCGCCCGCGTCAGCAACGGTTTGGCTTTTTCTTATCCCGGATACAACGAAATGTTGACGGGCCGCCCAGACCCGCGCATCAACAGCAACGAGTTTGGGCCGAATCCCAACGTCACGGTTTTTGAGTGGATGAACCAATCTCCAGACTTCCAGGGACAAGTTGCGGTGTTCGCCACCTGGGACGTTTTCAAAAACATCTTCAATGAGCCTCGCAGCCATTTGGTGATGCAAGCCGGCTGGGACCCGCCTGAGCACGGAAATCTCACGCCACGCCAGGAATTGTTGAACGAGTTATATCGCACGACCACCCGCCTCGATGACGAAGACGTCTGGGATTCATTTATGCAAATTCCCATGATTGATTATGTGAAGTCATCCCATCCGCGCCTATTGTTCGTCGGATACGGCGAGACCGATAACTGGGCTCACTCCGGCCGCTACGATCTCGTACTCGAGAGCGCTCACCAGTTCGATCAATTCGTGCGCCAGCTATGGGAGATGATGCAAGTCATGCCCGAATACAGGGACCAGACCACCTTTATCATTACCTGCGACCATGGACGGGGCAGCGGCCTTGACGAATGGAAAGAGCACGGGGTGGAGCAAAAAGGATCAGAAAACATCTGGATCGCAGTGATCGGACCGGATACTGAGGCGCTCGGCGAACGTGAGAACATGGCCACGATAACTCAAGCCCAGATAGCTGCCACCATAGCTGCGTTTCTCGGCAAGGATTTCCGTCACGCGTTCCCCGCGGCTGCAGCTTCGCTTTCGATCGTCACGCCGAATCGCTAGAAATCTTAGCCGCACTTGGCCTCGGCTTCATCTAGCTGCCTAGCTATCGCTGTGCTTACCTCAGGTCAAATATACTTTTTGTCAACATCAATGGTTGAGAAGGTTTGCCTTTGTGCACCCCGGCTCATAACTGGCGCAAAATCGCCATAGCACTCTCTAACCGAACGTGAAATCAAGCGCGTAAACACCAGGATCGAGGAATTCGATTTCAAAGGTTCGGTCTACGATTGGACCTTTCTGCCGGATGAGTTGGTAAAGACGAGGCTCTCGTACCTCGCCAGTACCGTCAGGGGCGATATCGACTCCTGCATTGTCCTCGGGGGCGGTGTAGTCAAGGGTCACTCGAAAACGAATTGGTTTGCCGTCTTTGGATGGAGCCAATACCAAGTGCAAGTCGCGGCTGTGGAAACGGAACACTATCTTGCCGGTCGCAGCCTGGAGCACTGCACTCTCGGCATTCACGTTCCACGAGCCGACCAAACCCCAGTGATTTAATGAGAGGCCCGCCGCTGGGAGGCTGTAAACACGAGCCGAATCTTTCGCCAGGCGTTGGGACGAAGCGAAATTCTGCGCCTGGCGATATCCAACATACGTTTCTGGAGATCGCGAATCTTCAAAGTCAGGAGCAGCCTCGATTCCGGGTGTGGGTGGATCAAGAATGCTGGCATCCAAACCAGTCGCTCCATTTTCCTTCAGGAGCATTTGGATGATTCGTTCAATCTCGCCATAATCACCCTCGCCGAAGTGCTGAAAGCGAATTCGTCCTTTACCATCGGCGAGATATTGGGCCGGCCAGTATTCGTTGTTGAACGCGTGCCAGATGCTGTAACTGCTGTCAATTGCAACCGGGTACGTAATGTCGAAATGGCGCGTCATGTTCTCAACGTTCACGCGCTCTTTCTCGAACGAGAATTCGGGCGTATGGATGCCGACCACAACCAAACCGGCGGCTTTGTATTTTTCCGCCCAGCCCTTCACGTACGGCAGGGGCCGAATCGAGTTGATGCAGGTGTAGGTCCAGAAATCGATCAGCACGACTTTTCCACGGAGCGCCTTATCACTCAGCGGAGCGGAGTTAAGCCAGCCACTTGCTCCGCTTAGATCAGGAAGGGGCACCTGCCGCAGGTTTTGTGCTCCGGCCAATGAGGCCATGAATGTTGCCCCCGCGATTACGGAACTGATCATGATGGTTTTCATGCCTTCCTCCGGCGATGAGAAATCAGTCCTACGCACTGATGCCAAACCCACTGAGCTTAGTCCTTATTCTGCGTCTGTGCACGGCCGAGAACGAATGCCGTTCTTAATCGCTACACTCAGCGGTAAATTCAGCTGGTTCTTGATCTGCCGAACTAGAGTGTGCCTCTGCTTCGAGCCAATCGGGCCGGACCAACATTTTTTGGCCAGGTTTCGAGTAGCGGACCACCGGGGGAAATCGGAATACCTCCGCTTCCATCAACGATTAAATTGTCAGATTGCGTACATTAGCGTCGATACTCGTTGAATCACCGGTGTCCGTCGGGATTGGTTAATATTTTGGTGAATCTCATTGGACGAACCATATCCGTCGCTACGTCGAAGCTGGTCACTTTGCCACTTGCATCACGATTAAAGTGCATTAAGAACTGCCCCTCACTCAGGTCGCTGACGAAACCATCCGCAAACGCTGGCTGCAATTCCTGATCCTCGGCCATCCACTGTTGCCGGATAAGTTTTCCATTGTCGACCACGATTCTCCAGACTGAGCGTAGTTCGTCGTTGCTATAGTCGCCGGTGTACGCGTCAAGGCTGGATGGATCGGCGGGTTTTCCTTTCACTGCCGTGTATATGGTTGGGGCTCCGCCTTCCCATGCCTCAAGTTCCAAGCCGCCGGTCTTTGCCTTGCGAAAAATGTATTTGTCTCGGTGCTCGGAATCTGTTTCGAGTGATTCGAATTGCCCATCACCAGTCGGAAGCATGTTATAGGTCATTCCCGGCGCGGTCATGACGAGCTTGCTACCATCCAGTTCGAATTTTCGCAGCGCGCCTTTCGATTGGCTCCAGTACATTCCAATATATTGCTTGAGATCGACAGCAGAAGCCCGAGAATACATTGCGGCCGAATTGTCTTTCTCCGATTGAGAAAAGTCGCCCGCAAGATAAATATCGGCAACCCGCTTTGCCATGGCCATCGGCTCCATGCTGCCCACACAATTGCACATCAGGATCGTCGAAAAATGCTGATCGGGAAAGCGGCTGAATGCCGCGCGATATCCAACCCACTCACCGCTGTGGTGGATCCAGTTCAGCCCACGGTAATGATCGATGAAAAGGCCCATGCCATAAGGGATCGGCTGGCCATTGTTCAGTTTGCCGGGGGTGGTGAGCTGACGGATTGCATCTGGCCCGCCAACCTGCGGATGCTCGAAATTCTGGTCCCATTTGAACATGTCTTCGACGGTGGTCATGACCGACCCGTCGCCAAGCTGCTCGAAGTTGCTCATATCCATTTCAAAGCCGCCTCCGGTGTGCGGAGCGTATCCGGTGGCCCGGCGCGGGACAATCATTGTGTGGTCATCGTGGAAGTGGGTACTCGTCATTTCCAGCGGGCCGAAAATTCGTTCTTGTGCAAACTGCCGCAGAGTCTGTCCGGTGACCCGCTTGATGATCTGCGACATCAGGAAGAAATTGGTGTCGCTGTAAAGAAACTCTTCACCAGGTTTGAAGTTCACGCCTTTCTGCCGCGCGGTCAATTCCAGCGCGTCGCGATCAGTGGTTAAGTCAGCTTCTGGAATGCCTACGAGGTCAAACAGATCATCGTAGTTTCGCAAACCGCTGGTGTGATGCAGCATGTGGCGAATGGTGATCGGATTTCCATAGTCCGGGATTTCCGGTAAGTATTTTCGGATGTTGTCATCGAGAGAGATTTTCCCATCCTGCACGACCAAGAGCATCGCCATGGCCGTAATTTCTTTGGATACCGAACCGATATCGAAGACGGATTGCGGCGTGATGGCGATGCCGAGTTCGAGATTGGCCATGCCATAGCCGTGCTCGTAAATAATGCGGCCATCCTTCACAACTGCCAAGGCGCAGCCGGGAGAACTGCTCGTGTTCCATTGCGCGAAGACTGTGTCAACTTTGTCGGTGAGTGTTGGTGGCTCTGCGACTGAGCCTGCTGCAAGTAAACAAACGAATATTGTGCTAAAAATGAGCGGCTTCATATTGTCTCGGCTAAAAGCTGTAGCGTAGCGCGAATTGCATAACGCGCGGACTGCTCAACGTGGAGGTGTAGTAACCAAATCCCGTGCTGTTGGACAGGCTCAGGTTACCTTCCGCGTTGCTTCCTGCAATCGGTTCAAGAGCAGCGGCATCGAACCGCACAGAGTTGGTGATGTTAAACGTTTCCCAACTGAACCGGAGGGCGGACCCTTCCGTCACAGCCCAGGTTTTGCCAAGCCCCATGTCAATGCCGAAATAACCGGCGCCGCGAACGAAATTCCGTTCACCAGATTCTCCCGGCAGTGCGAAGCGGAACTGGTTGATCGCGGAATTGGGAGCACAACACGGGTTCTGGAAGATGTTGGGGCTGCCGTTGACCATGAACGTTCCGCTGCTCGGTTTCTTGCCAATCAGGATCGCGTTGGCCGTGTTTTCCCAATTGGTGGGCCAGTAATTTCCATCGTTGACTGTCGTCGGAAAGCCGCTGGTCATTCGGAAAATTCCGGTGAGTTCCCAGTTTCCGAAAATCGCATTCAACGCGCCATGCGCCGCGAAATGTTTGTCTTTTCCAATGGGCAACTGATACATCCAGTTCGCATTGAACTGATGGGTCGCATCGAAGTCGGAGACCGCGCGGTTCTGCCGGGGCGACCAGGTGTTCATGATGAAACTGGCAAATCCGCCGCCGGCGACCCCAGAGCCGCCTTCATATTGATTAACGCGCTCCGCGTCGGATCCGAGATCGATCGACTTGGAATACGTATAGTTGAAGTCGAACTGAAGGCCGGACGCCATCTTGCGCCGGAGGCTCGCTTGCAGCGCGTTGTAGCTGCTCGTACCCACTGTGCTCCACACATACAACGAAGAAAACTGTGGAGTCCAGAACTGGAATGGTTTAGTGACGCCATTTACAGTTGCGCAAGCGGGAAATGCGGCCCCAGTGGGATCGCAAAACCAGTCCGCCTGTATGAGTTCGGTGGTCATGTCAATGCCACCGTTGCAACTAAAAATTTCATACATGTTTTGCGTCGCGGTTGGGCGCGCTGGGGGTGTGCCCGGGGCACATGTGATGGTCGGCGTCTGACCGGTTGCGAGCGGAAACAGATTCTCGAAGTATGGAATTTTTGTCAGATTTTGCACGGGAGTGCCGGCCTGAGTTGCATGGGCAATCATCTGAGTTGCGGCATACAGATCCATGCCTGACTTCGGGTCTCGCAAATCCAACGGCTGCGCAACGTCGAGTTGCTGCAAGAGACGACGACCAAAGCGTCCCACATAGGATGTTTCCATGACGAAGCCATGCCCGAGGTCGCGCGTGAGAGAAAGATCGACCACATGCGAATACGGCGTTTTCAAGCCGTTATCGAGCCCCCAACTGATCGACTCTCCGCCGGTGTTTGGATTGTCGGGCGGCTTATACGGGAACCCACCTGTGGGCGCGGGCGGCTTCAGCTGAAACTGCGTAGTCTGGCAAGGCGGATTTCCGCCGTTTGTACAACCATTAAAGAAGGTCGGAACGTTGTACAGCGAACTGAAACGCGGCGATTGATCCGGCGTCACCAAGCCAGCAGGGTCGCCGATGATAGTCGTCAGCCCGAAAGAGCCCATGCGATCGAAGCTGTTGATCACTCCTTCGCCGAAATGATCGTAGTAAATTCCATAGCCGCCACGAATTGAGCTTTTTCCCGATTCGCCGAAGATTTTTGCCAACCAGCTTTCTTTAGCAAAATTTGGTGACCATGCGAAGGCAAAGCGAGGAGCTGCATCTTTATAGTCCCAATTCCAGATCGGGGGTTTACCGTTGGCCTGGCCAGAGAGAGAGAAAGTGAACTCGGGCTGGATGCTTTCGCCCGCGGTCATTCCGACGAAGCGATTGTGAAACCATTGGTTGATGCCCGGATTCGGCGCCACTTGCGTGCCCGTGGTCTCGTACGGGGGCTGCAACAAGCTGTAACGCAATCCGAATGTGAGCGTCAGGTTGGGCTTCGCGCGCCAGGCATCTTGCGCATACCATTCAATTTCATGTGCTCGGAAATGGCGCGGAA
>JAFAGX010000632.1 GCA_019237515.1 Acidobacteriaceae bacterium | reverse complement strand
CGCTTATCCTAAGAGTGTGCCTGCTTTCCCCGTCATTGCATCGGCGCTTGCTCAGCTTTCGCCGGATCAGTTGCGCAACGCACTACGCAATTTCTTGCCTCAAAATGCCTCTCCCGCCGAGCAGGTCCGCGCCGTTGAAGCTGCCCTGAACAGCCCAACCGGACAATCATTGCGAGATGCGATGGCGCGCTGGATCGTCGATGAAATTGTTCCCGTGGAACGACTCGTTCCAGAGTCTTACATCAAATGGCGTGCCCCAGTTCGCGATTGCATGATCTTTGTCGTTTCACGCATCTCCACGGTACGCCTGGCTCCGAAGCTTCTTGAGCAACTTGAATTGCCTTCTGACACTTCGCCCGAAACTCGGCTCTTGCGCCTCATCGCGAAAGTGCCCGGCCTTCAGAAACTGGGACAAGTCATCGCGAGAAATCAGCACCTGCGTCCAGCCCTGCGGAACGCCCTCGCTCGCCTCGAAAACGGAATTCGCGACGTTCAACCAAAAGAAATACGCCGCATTATCGAGGCACAGTTAGCAGATCGCCTCAAGAACTACGAAGTGAAAATCGCCTCCACTATCCTCTCGGAAGCCAGTGTCAGTGCGGTGATTCGGTTCACCTGGCGCAATCCTGTTACCCACAAGCGCGAACACGGCGTCTTCAAAGTTTTGAAGCCCCACATTCCGCAATACTTTGCCGAAGACATGGAATTCTTGCAGGCCTTGGCGCGGCACTTCGGAGATCGCCATCACAGCTACGGTTTTCCCCGCCATCTCATTCCCGACACTTTTAACAAAGTCCGCCGCTTGCTGCAGCACGAAGTCGATTTCGCGCGCGAGCAGAAAACGCTAGTTGAGGCGGAAAAACTGTATCGCTCCATGGCGGACGTCCGCATTCCGGGCCTCATCAAGCCGCTTTCTACTCCAACTATCACTGCGTTAACTGAAGAGCGCGGTATCAAGGTCACCAACGCAGCCGCTCGCCTACCCGCAGCGCGCCGGCGGCGGATCACGGAGCAACTTGTTGAGGCCCTCATCGCCGTGCCTCTCTTATCTGCGCAGGAGGACGCCATTTTTCATGGCGATCCCCACTCCGGCAACCTCCTTTATGACAGTGGCACCGGCACGTTAACCATCATCGACTGGGCATTACGAGAGCATCTGAGCCGCAATCAGCGAAGGCACCTGGCGTTGTTGTTCCTGATGTTGACGCTTCGCGATACAGTCGGCGTGAGCCACGAAATTTTGGCTCTCAGTCAGGATCGCGTTCCTGAGCGCTCTTCGCGGGTCTCGGCAGTGCGCGATTTAGCCGCAACGTTCTTAAACGAACTCCCTGTGAACAAATTTCCCAGCGGCGCCGATACCATGAAGCTGCTGGAGCGCGTCGCCCTGAAAGGCATCAAATTCCCCGGGTCCCTCGTCATGCTCTCGAAAGTGATGTTCACCCTGGATGGGATTTTGAACGACATTTCCGCAACCGATAGCGGCACCGGTCTCACTCTCGCCCGTCACATTGCACAGCGTTGGATCACCGATCGCGCTCTCTTTCGTTCTCCCCTTCTGACCCGCGACTGGATCACTCTGCAGTGCAGCGCATTGCTCTATACCGGTCGGTTGTGGCTCCAGTGTGAACAAGCTATCCTGGACCGTGTGCTGCCCGCCGCTGTAGGTTTCACCCCCTAACTTGTTCCGCCGTACTTGTTTTTGGTGCGGTCGATCACATTATCAAATCTCGCGTATGAATATTTTGATCTTCCGCAAACCGCAATGCGCATTTAGGCTGTTCGAAAGCGGGGGAGACATGAAGCGTCCGAAGACTAAATGCAGTCAGCTTGGTGATGGGTCCGGTTTCAGCGCGCGGAAGTCTCCCCGACAAGTCCGGTCCGGATGGAACCTGCCGGCTCAATTTTCGGGGAGCGGCTCGCCTTTGCAGAATTGCGCACCAATTTCCTTGGAGCGCATCTTGCTCCATCTCGGCTATGAACGGAAACTGGTCGAAATGTTAAGAAACCGCCGAAGCCGCTGAGCGCCCATCTGTCTCGTAGCTGATCTCCCGGCGATGCGGACTGTGCAAGCAAAAAGGTGCGGATAGCACTGAATCACTGGCGAACGTGCGTATCAAATCTCCGCTTCGTTGCCACCACCCTTCGAACTTTCGGCCTGAGCTGTGCCGGATTCGGACCCAACCCCATGCGCCGCGACTGAAGGGCGGATGCTCAAACTCCACATCCACGCACCGGGTGTCCACCCGCAACCCGGCTCCTAATGCCTTGAGAGCACTTTCTTTGGCGCTCCACACCAGCGACGAATACAAATCCGGGTCGTCATCCGCGCACACGACCGATTGCTCCTGAGGTGTGAAATAGTCAGCAATAAACGCATCACTGTGTGCTTCAATGATCTCCAGGTCACACCCAAGCGTGACGGAACTCTCCGCAAGCGCACACATCGCCCTCCCGTTCCGATGGCTGAGGGAAATGGAAACGCCCGCACGTTGGTTGTTAATGAAAACTTCGGGTGCACCGGTCGGTGACGACCGTATTTCGATTTCTCTGAGGCAGTGAGCCTCGCGCGGCAAATCGAAAAGACTCACAACTCCCAGTTTCGCCGTCCACCGTCCTAATCGCCAATCATTGCGGCGTTTTGGAAAGCGCATGTTCTGCTGACGAGTAACTTCGTTCGCACTCAGCCAATCGTCACCAACGGGCAGATCGGTTAACACCTGCTCTATCCAATAAACGTCCATGAATCCAGCCTACGCGGCCTCGGCAACTGCCGCTTCCTCCGCTTGCCGGTCTTCGACGCGTGATTCCTCGGTCTTCCTGATGCCACGCTCAACGGCGTCGATGAGATAAGGACGCAATTTCAACCCCGGGATGATCCGGTGCAAAGCTCCAACTTCCAGTGCGCGTTGCACGCTATGCACCCGATCAAATTCTGCGGCCAATTCGCCCAGCTTCTCGGAGTGAACTACCTTGAATAATTCTTCCCATTGAGCCCGCAGTCGGCCTTTCTCAACACCTTCTGCTTTTGCAAGCGCATCGTTCAGTGCCTTGAGTCGGTCGTCTTTGCGCGCTCTGGCGTCAACTTCGCTCGCGAACACAACCGCCGCAGCCGGCGCGCCTCCGATCACCGACGCATACGTTCCCTCCAAAGCCGCTGCTTCGAGGTTCTCATTCAACGCGTGCGAGAAAACAACATACGCTCCACCGTGGTACCGCGAAATCACGCAAAATACGATCGGCCCTTTGAAGTTGACCACCGCTCTGCCAATCTCCGCTCCATATTCGAGTTGCAGCCGCCGCATCGATTCGGGCGAGCCATCGAAGCCCGACAGATTCGCCAGGATCACCACCGGCCGGTTGTTGCTCGCCGCATTGATCGCTCGCGCAGCTTTCTTGCTCGATTGCGGAAACAGCGTCCCTGCACACCATTGATCCGGTCCATCTGCAGGAACGAATCCCAGCCGCGGCACCGGTTTCGATTCAATCCCGATGAGGCATACGGGATAGCCACCAAGATGAGCGTCCCATACCACCACCGTTTCTGCTGCTCGCATTCCTGCCCATCGCTCCATCGGCTCATGGTCCTGGTCTGCTACCGCCGTCATCACTTTGCGAATCTGGAATGATCTCTTTCTGCCCGAGTTCGTGTCCTCAGAGAAGATCTCTCCCACGCGTTTGAATCCTTCTCCGCCATTTTCGTCATGCGGATAATCGCGTACATCGCGATCAATTGGATCGTCGCTCGCAGCTCTTCTGGGGAATCGTTCGCCCGGAGCTATGTACGTATGTTCATAATGGCGGAAAAGAATCTGGCAGGCCTCGTTGATGTCCTTTGCCCAGTATTGCGCCTGGCCATTCACTCCCATGATCC
>JAFAGX010000551.1 GCA_019237515.1 Acidobacteriaceae bacterium | reverse complement strand
TGGCGGAAGCATCGCGATCGTTGGAATGGGCGTGATGCTGATGTTTTCCGCTATTCGTCACACCCTGCAGCTTTACAAACAGGAAACTCTGGCATGACAGTGCCAAGTCGTTTGAGGGTTGCAGTGCTGATGACGATCATTGCATCGGGCTCTATAAAAAGCGCTACGGCGGAACAATTAAGGCCTGAAACCGTGGCAGCCTTTAATCAGTTTGTCCAGCAGCGGGAATCGCAAATAGCAAAGGAATCGAGCGTTGGACCTTTTCTGTGGATCGAGGGCTTACCTGCTGCTGAAAGGAAAAACGATTATGAGTTGCTGAACAAGGGCGAGGTAATCACCCAACGCATGCCCGCGCCTGAGAACGTGGCTCATGGGATCATTCATCATTGGCTTGGAACGGTGTTCGTTCCAGGAACAACCTTGGCGAAGACGGTCGCATTTTTGCAGGATTACGACAATCAATATAAGTTTTATGCGCCTGATGTGCAGCGGTCGAAATTACTTCAGCGGAACGGCAATGACTTCAAAGTCTTCCTGCGGTTGAAAAAGAGCAAAATTATTACGGTCATTCTCGATACGAGTTACGACGTGAGATACATTCCGATCAGCGCCGATCGCGCGGCGTCGTATTCACACAGCACGCGAATCGTTGAAGTGGAGAATGCCGGTAAATCGAACGAATCCGAAAAGCCGGTTGGAAACGATAGTGGCTTTATGTGGCGCCTCAATTCGTATTGGCGATTTCTGCAACGGGATGGAGGAGTGTACGTGCAGTTGGAAGCGATTTCTTTGACCCGGGATATCCCAGCAGGTCTCGGTTGGCTGGTGAAACCGTTCGTGACCAGCATTCCCAAGGAATCAATTGAGTTCACGCTGAGCCGCACGCGTAAGGCATTGGTGAGCCCACAATAGGCAATCAGTGCACTTCCAGGGATATCAAGTCTCCGTCTGCTTTTCCGCCCGCTTTGTAATTCACTGAAACGGCCCGGTTCGTCCAGTCACAGGAGAACGTATCTTCTCCTACCAACATGAGCGATTTGTAATCCGCTGTGCGGAGGCGGATGGTCTTGCCGCTAACCGCGACGCTCACGATCGCTGCCGGAGCCGGAGAACAATCGACTGAGAGGAGTCGTCCCTTGGCATAGTGAATCGGGCGTTTGTCGATTTGCGGTGCAGCCGGAGGTTGGATGGACGCCTCATCGTTGTCGTCAGAAGATTGTGCAGACGTTTGCGGCGCGGTTCTTGCAGCTGTTCTCTGGGCAGCAGTTGAGGGAGCAGTAGCAGCTGCGGAGCCACTGCTTGCCGAGACCTTCGGGTTCTCTGCCGCAGCCGAGTCTGTGGGGGGAACTCCGTACTTCTTGATGTAGGGCAGATCATGCAAGTCTTTCTGTGCCGCACTGGCGATTTGAGTGTCGGAATTTTGGGAAAGCCGTTGCAGCAATGCGGTGGCGGCATCCCAGCTTTTCGCGTCTTCGTAGATCCTGGCTAATTCCAGCACGTAGTCTGTTCGGCGCGGGCTGAGTTGCATGGCGGCGCGGATCGAATCTGTAGCAGCCCGCAAACCTCCACCTTCGGTTTGCGCCACTGCCAGCATGTAGTAGGCTTCGGCGAACTGATGGTCCCAATCGAGCACATAGTGCAGGTCCTGCATCATATTGGCGAGCCCCTTCACCTCCTGACCGCTGGTGCGCGCCTGCTGAAACTTATAAAGCGCCAGATAGTAGTGTGTCATGGGATCTTTGTTGTCGAGCGCGATTGCGTTTCCTAGTTCCTCGACGGCGTGGTCGTAATCTTTTTTCTGCATGGCGTCCCAAGCCACAGCGCGATGGGCCGCCGGATTGTCCATCTTCGGATTGGCGATGACCGATTCGAGTTGGTTGCGTGCCACATCGCGATGCTCGGGGATGCGAAGGCTCATTTCTGCTACGAGGGTGTCGGCGTACCCGGGCGGCATCTCGTGTGTGCTGGTACCGATGACATCGGCGGTCACCGGAGCAGGTGCGGCATTCTGGTCTAGCGGTTTGGAGTTTGACTCGGCCTGAATCTGCGGCAGATTTTGACGGAAGTAATCCTGAATTGCCTTCTGCAACTGGTCCGAGCTCACGCCGAAGGCTTTTTGAATCGCCTCTTCCACCGGCAGTTTTTCATTTTCGACTGCGCCGAAGTAAGCTCCGGCCGCGGGCAGTTTCTGATTACTGAGCAGGTAATGCATGAGGATCCAGGACTCCGCCTCGGAGAGCGGCTGATGTGCTCGGTCGTTCGCGTTGGAACCAAACAACTCGGGCAAGCTTAACCAGGTTGACTTCTGCAGCAGGTTCGTAAATTGCTCGTTTTCCGAGGGATCCCCACCGATCTGCATCTGCTTGTCACTTAAACGAAGGCTGGAGAAGTATGCGGTGAATCCATCGTCAAACCAGCTCTGGGTTGGGGGATAGTTGTAGTTCAGAAGCAGCTGTACAAAGTTGCGGGAAATTGCGCGCCAGCTGTCGTTTTGCGAAAGATTGAGAACAAAGAAGTAGCGATCCTTCCCGGGAATACAAAAAGCCGCGCTTAAACCCGCGCCCTGGCGGGCGGGGGTGACATTCTCGTACTCGTCTTCGCTGCGAAATGCGATGATGTCGATCGGCTCCGACATATTGATCCGGCTCTTGTATAACAGCTGAGCGAACTCGGCGCGCATTTGCTCGAAACGAGCGATGACGTCGTGGGCCTTCTTCTCGTCGGCATCCGTGATCACAGAAAAATGGTCGGAATCGACTCGAATCCAGTGTGGCTCGTTGCTCGCAGCGACTTGGCTGGGGAAGAGCGCTAAGGCCATTAAGGGGACGGTGAGCAATATCCAAGAGCGATACATAGCGCGACGCCCGCTGTGAGAGCCTGAAATCATGCTAGCACGTGCTTAGGGGCCCGAGCGTTTCTGTACGAAAGCGGACAAGAATGTCCACCCTGCACGTCCGGCGATCATCGCAGTTTGTTGGCGGCCCACCTGGCGTGCTCCGCGATGACCGGATCTTCATCTGCTGCAAGTTTTTCAAGAACCGGAAGGAAGTTACGGTCCCCGCTGTTGCCCATGGCAAGCACTGCATTTCTTCGGATTCCAGCGCGCTTGGCGCGGCGAATGGGCGAGCCGCGAAACTTCTGACGAAATTCCTCTTCACTGATTTGCGCGAGCCACTCGAGTGCAGGGTTTACCAGGCCTTCTCTGGGCTGAAATTCCGGTGTGATGGTTTGGGGCGCTTTGCGGTTCCACGGGCAAACGTCCTGGCAGATATCGCAACCGAAGACATGCCAGCCCATACCGTCGCGCAGGTCATCGGGAATTGTGCCCCGTTTCTCAATTGTCAAATAAGAAATACAGCGATTGGAGTCGAGCTGATATGGCGCAATCAGGGCATTGGTGGGGCATGCGTCAATACAGCGGGTGCAGGTGCCACAGCGGTCCGGTGCGGGCAGATCGGGAGCGAGTTCGATCGATGTGAGAATGACGCCGAGAAACAGCCATGATCCTATCTGTTGATTCAGAATGCAGGTATTTTTCCCAATCCATCCAATTCCGGCATATTTGGCGTAGACGCGCTCGACAATGGGGCCAGTGTCCACGTAGCAGCGCGTTTGTAACGGTGGGTTGGCATTGACCAGCTCTTCGTGCAGCCTTGATTCGACGGTGCGGAGCCGTCGCATGAGCGCCTCGTGATAGTCTTCACGGCTCCAGGCATAGCGTGAAATCCATCCGCTCTCGGGGTTCTGCACTTCAGTCGAATACGGCTGAGGGGTGTTGTAGTTCATGGCGCAGACGATGACGCTCTTTGCCCAGGGCGCAACGGTTTTCAGTTTGGAGCGCTTCAGATTTCCACTGTCATCCCGAGCCGCCATGTACTGCATTTCGCCTGCGCGGCCCTCCGCGATCCATTGAGGAAAATGGTCCAACTCGGCAAAATCATGCACGGGAGCGATCCCGGCCAGGTCAAAGCCGGCCTCCCGCGCGGCGTTCTTCACGAAAGCGGAAATTTCCGAGCTGCTGATCGCGGCCATCCCTTTGTCGATTATTTCAGGGATTTCAAGGATGAGCTATGGCGCAGCGGCTGTTGGAATTGCATAACACAGCGACTTGTCATTTCGAGCGTAGCTAAGTTCTCCGCTTGCGGAGACCTTGGCCAAGTCGAGAAACCTGTTTTCCAGCAATAGAACAGCAGGTTCCTCGACTTTGTTCCGGCATCCGGCAAGCGGATACCGGAGCTTCGCTCGGAATGACACCTATTATGAAATGTCGCTTACTGCAAGCTTCAGTAAGAAGCCGCCGAGGCGTTGACACGAGACGGAAGCTTTACTTCGGGTCGAGCACAGAGCGAAGTGACTCCAATCGCTGGTGGAATTCGGCTGTATCGAAGTCATCGGCTGCCAGTGCGGCCGCTTCGGCGTTCCACTGGCGCGACTCGCTTCGCTCAAGTGTTCTCAGCAGGCGCGTTGCGCAGGTATGACAGCAAAATCCCTTCTTATGGCAGGATTTCTCCGTGCGCTTATGGATCGCAAGTTCAAAGTGGAACAAAGAGGGACGTTTGCCGCACAACTGGCAAAACTCAGGAGCGTCCCGCAGAGGATCGAAGGTGGTGAAGTGAAGGCTGTTTTGCATCTCTGATCCGATTTGACAGCCTACAGCTTACTCCTTCGGGCTCCGGCTGAAAACCAGCTTCTGCGGATTCCAGCTGTGCACCTCTTTGTCGAAGTTCCGCTCTTCGGAGGCGCAGGGCGCGTTTGTTTCGCCGAGATGCTGAGTCAAACAGGCTTCTAACTTCTGCCGCAGACTGCTGTCGTTGATGAGGCCCAAAAGTTCTGCCCGGTGCATGGCGTCGAGTCCTTGCAGTAACGGACACTTGAGTAAATCTTTTTCGTCCATGGTTTCTCCCGACTGGGCCGGCATTTGTCAGCCACTGTCATTAAAAGTCGAGGGCGAACAAACTGCCGTGACTCGTCGCACAGGCGCATGTGAGGGAAGTCACAACAGCCTCTCGCACGAAGTCGGTGTCGTGACCGGGGTTGTTGACGCTAAATGTGTGCACTTCGAGCATCGATCCGGTACACAGGATACCGTTCAGCGATGGCCTGAAACTCGGCCAATGGTGCGCCTACCGCCACCGGAAAATGTTTTCGGCCGCTGATCGCGATGCGAACGTATTCTCGAAGGACTAGTGCTCTCTCTTCCGCGGGCAAAGGTATGAGGTGTACTTGGCGTCGGTGTCCTTGGCGAATCACAGCGTCGCCATGCGCTGCCTCAATGTTCTTCACCCAATCGGATTCGGGACCGAGCATCGATACGAGGTAACGCTTTCCGTCAATCGTCGCGATGACCACCGGGTTCGATCTTCTGCGGCCGGACTTGCGGCCTTTTATTTCAAGGACAGCTTGGAACCTCGGAGGCAACCCCAGGCCAGACCACCAACCCAAGAGGCGGTTGACCCACAGGCCTGCACGCGTGGGACGCCAGTTGCGGTAAAACAGCCGTAGCGAAGTACGCTCGGCGGGATCGGTTGGTCGCTTACCACGCGCCGTTGATGAGGTATTCATGGATTGATTTTGCCGCGCGACGGCCGGCACCCATGGCCAGGATTACTGTCGCGCTGCCGGTCACGATGTCACCACCAGCAAATACGCCTTTGCGCGAGGTGCGCTGGGTCTCAGGATCGGCCTCGATGTAATTGCGCTTGTTGGTAGCCAGACCGGGGGTGGTGCTCTGGATCAACGGATTCGCGCTGGTGCCAATGGCAATGACGGCAACGGCTAGCGGTATCGCGAATTCGGAGCCCTCGATTGGCACGGGGCGACGACGGCCTGAGGCATCCGGTTCTCCGAGTTGCATCCGTATGCAACGTGCAGCCGACAGCCAGCCTTCTCTGTCCGAAAGAAATTCGGTCGGCGCGGTCAACATGTGGAATTCGATTCCTTCTTCTTTTGCATGCTTCACTTCTTCTTTGCGGGCGGGCATCTCGGCTTCGCTGCGGCGATAGAGAACATAAGCCTTGGCTGCGCCTAATCGCAATGCGGAACGGATCGCGTCGAGCGCCGTGTTTCCGCCGCCGATCACGGCAACGTTCTTGCCGCGGAAATCCAGCATCGGTTCGTCGTAGTTGGGGAACTCGTAAGCGTGCATCAGGTTGATGCGGGTCAGGAATTCGTTCGCCGAGTAGACGCCATTGAGGTGTTCGCCAGGAATGCCCATGAAAACTGGCAGTCCCGCGCCGGTGCCGATGAAAACGGCATCGAATCCTTCTTCTTCCATGAGTTCAGTAATGGTGACGGTCTTGCCAATGACGACATTGGTCTCGAAGTGCACGCCCATGGCGCGCATGTAGTCGATCTGCTCGCGGATGATCAGCTTGGGAAGGCGGAACTCGGGAATGCCATAAACCAGCACGCCGCCAAGTTCGTGCAGGGCTTCGAAGACGTGTACCTCATGACCTTTCTGCACGAGATCGCCGGCAGCTGTGAGACCCGAAGGTCCGCTGCCAACAATGGCAACCTTCTTCGCGCTGGGCTCGGCTTTGCGGATGGTGCTGCGATCCATGTGTTGTTGCTCGTAATCAGCGACAAAGCGCTCGAGATAACCGATTCCGAGTGGCTGAACTTTCTTGCCCATCAGGCATCCGCCTTCGCAGTGATCTTCCTGGGGGCAGACGCGGCCAGTAATGGCGGGCAGCACGTTGTCTTCTCGGATCTTCGCTGCCGCGGCCATGAAGTCTCCGGCAACAATAAATTGCACGAATTGTTTGACCTTAACGCCGACAGGGCAATCGCTGATGCAGATGGGTTTGGCGCATTCGAGGCAGCGCTGGGCTTCGCGGCGCGCCAATTCTTCCGAGTATCCCAGGTTCACTTCTTTGAAGTTTGCCGCCCGGAGCAACGGAGCTTGCTCAGGCATGTGTTGGCGCGGCACCTTTACGCGCTCTTTGATCGGAACCGGGTTCAGCGACTTGGTCGGGCTCACCGGGCGCCCCCTTGCAAGGCGCACTCAGCCTGTTGCTCGGCATGAACTTTGGCCAGCAGCGACTCACGGTCGCGCTGAAAATCCTGGAACGATTTCTGTTCCGCCGCACGATACGTGGCGTTGCGTTGCACTAGGACGTCGAAGTCGATG
>JAFAGX010000411.1 GCA_019237515.1 Acidobacteriaceae bacterium | reverse complement strand
CATCGGCAGCGTCAACAGGCTTCGCCAGCATTTCTCCATCAACGACCACCACGGTATCCGCGCCGAGTATCAGTTCAGACGGTCGTGATCGCCACACTGCCAGCGCCTTCTCGCAAGCCAGTCGCTCCGCGCAACTCCGCGGGGATTCATCCGGCCGGGGACTCTCATCGATATCCGCCGCCTGCGCCACAAAAGAAATTCCTGCATTTCGAAGAAGTTCCTGCCGCCGCGGCGAAGCTGAAGCAAGCACAAGCATGGGATTGATCTTAACCGGTGCGCAGCAGTTAGCAATTGGCGATGAGCATTTAGCAAAGCCACCGCGGCTCAAGACTGGTTACTGAACATGCTATCTACTCCCCACCACGCCTCGCACTGACTCAACCAGCTTCGCCGAGGGCGAGAAGTTCTGTGCCGCGGCGGCCTGCAGCACACCAGCATAACGATCTACCATCTGCGCATGACTCCTCCTGAGCTTGTTTCGATGTTCAGAACCAGATACCTGCCTTGTACCGGCGATAGTCTTCTCTGAACTCGGCACCCGAGAGTAAATCAGCGACGAGACGCAAGACAACCGGGACAATGGAAGGAAGAAGGCGATTCACCACGGAGTCACGAAGAAAGAATAAATGGTTTTCTCTGTGTCTCCGTGCCTCCGTGGTGATTGCCTTCCTAAAATCCGTGAGAATCCGCGCAGATCCGTGGCGAGTCTTTCAAAACAGGATGGGATTCTTGGTCGCGATACTGGCTTCGCACAGCCTCTTCATGGCGTCAAAAAAGTCCTTTTCACTCTGCGTCAATATATCGCGCGAAGCCAGCACGGTCTCGACTTCCTTGAGCAGCGCAGGAGTTTCTTCCGCCGGAATCCAGTCGCCGGTGTGCGTGCCGTCGTATACCACTTTTTCGAGCAGGATCGGAAACAGCGGACCGGGCTTGCCTTGCAGTCCTCGAAGGAACTCGCGCACATTGCGTGCCCGATTGATGTTCCCCAGAAACTCCGATTCGAGGTAACCCTCGTGCTCGCACGCTTCTTGTACCCACTGGTCATGCGCGTCCCACTGTGTCTGCGTCGGATCGCCCTTGAGCGAAGGACTGTTTGTTTCATCCCACGTGAACAGTTTGGGAAATGGATGCGGTTTCTTCACCTTTCCGTCGCGAATGCAACTACAACGAACAAAACCGTCGAGAGCCATGGACTTCTAATCCTTGCGCAACTTCGTGTACTGAGCGATGAGCTGTGAGCAATGAGCTAAAACGGTGTGCCCCTATGGGGATGCTCGTCGCTCACTGCTCATTGCTCACCGCTCATGGCTACCGTACGCCATTCGGGTACACCAGAATCTTGCTCGCCTCTCCGGATTTCAGCCGCTCCATTGCTTTGCCGAAATCTCGCATGGAAATCCGGTCGGTGATCACCGGATGCAAATCCAGTTTCCCGCTCCTTAATAATGCCGTCATCTGATACCAAGTTTGGTACATCCGCCGTCCGTTGATGCCTTGAATCGTGATCCCCTTAAAAATGATGTCCTCGGAAAAATTGAGCGAGATCGGTTTCGAGGTCAACCCCAGCAGCGAGATCCGCCCTCCGCGCCGCACGATATCAAACGCGGTACGAATCGAATCTGGATGCCCTGCCATCTCCAGCACCACATCTACGCCAAGGCCGCCGGTCTTCTCCATGACGATTGCCTTCTCGTCTTCTTTGGCGGGATTGAGCACGTAGTCGGCCTTCATCTCGCGCGCCACGCGCGCCCGGTGCTCGTTCACCTCGATCGCGAAGACGGATGTCGCACCCACGGCCTTGGCCACGGCAATCGAAAACAGCCCGATCGGCCCGCATCCGGTAATGGCAACTGTCTTCGCCGCAATCTCGCCTGCTAGCACCGTGTGCACCGCATTGCCCAGCGGATCGAGAATTGACGCGTACTCCTGCGGAATCGCCGGATCCAGCTTCCAGATATTCGACTCGGGGATCACGACGTACTCGGCGAAGGCTCCGTCGGCATCGACGCCGATGATCTTCACGTTCTGGCAGATGTGGGCTTCGCCGGTGCGGCACTGCAGGCACTTGCCGCAGGCCACATGCATTTCGGCGGAAACGAAGTCGCCCTCTTTTACGCTGGTAACCTCGTCGCCGAAGGCGGCAACCTCGCCGCAGAATTCATGGCCGGGGATGAGGGGAGGGTGAATGCGGTTCTGCGCCCAACGGTCCCAGTTGTAGATATGGAGGTCGGTTCCGCAGATGGAAGCGACCTTAACTTTGACCAGTACGTCGTTGCGCCCAAACGCGGGAATTTTGACTTCACGGACGTCGGCGCCTGCCGCGGCCTGCGGTTTCACGACCGCCAGCATTGTTCCTGCCATGAGTGCCACCTACTAGAATGTTGAATGAGGGCCGGTGAAAAGCAAACAAATTATTTTAGCATTGCACTATGATCCGGTCCGAGGATGGTGCTTTGAAATTGATGGTTATTGAGTTGGCTTCGCGGGGTCCGAAAGAATGATGAGAAGCGTGCAGAATGGCCCCAGAAACAACGATATGATCCACCAGTTTACGGCGCTCTTGCCTTTGGTTTGCGCGAGGGCCGCGTTGAT
>JAFAGX010000654.1 GCA_019237515.1 Acidobacteriaceae bacterium | reverse complement strand
GATTTTCTCGATTACCTGAAAATCGAAAAAGGGCTCGCACCTCTCACAATCAGTGCTTATTCGACCGACATCTCGCAATTTTCCGAATTTCTCAAGCAGCGAAAGCGCAGGTTGGTGAGCGCTCAGCGGAAGGATGTCCGTGACTTCATCCAGAGCCTGTTTGCCAATTCAGTGGACGGCCGCTCTGTAGGGCGAAAGCTCTCGGCGCTTCGCCATTTTTATCGTTATCTGCTGCTCGACAAGATCATCGATCACGACCCTACGCTCAATATTGATTCTCCGAAGCAATGGAAGGTGTTGCCGAAATCTCTGGCTCCCAGCGAGATTACGGCAATGCTGGATTCGGCGGATACCCACCGGCCGAATCAGAAATTAGCGCTTGCTCTTGGCGCACGAGACCGAGCCATCCTGGAGGTCTTTTACGCAGGTGCGTTACGCGTGTCAGAGTTGGTCAACGCAAAACTGGAAGATCTGAAACTCGATTTGGGTTACATGCTGGTTCGCGGCAAGGGGGACAAAGAGCGGATCGTTCCTTTGGGCAGGTCGGCACAAGCAACTCTGAGTGAATTCCTCCGCGACTGGAGGCCGCTGTTGGCCGGCAATCGCACTTGTCCATTTCTGTTCCCGGGCCGCGGAGCGCACAAACTAACCCGGCAGCGAGTATGGCAAATGCTGCGAACCACCTCGGCCCGGGCAGGCCGCCACGCCAGTCCTCACATGCTGCGGCATAGCTGCGCTACTCACATGGTGGAAAATGGCGCCGATTTGCGCACGGTACAAACCATCCTGGGGCACGCCGATATTTCAACCACGCAGGTGTACACACATCTGGCGTTGGATCGGCTGAAGAACGTGTATCAGAAGCATCATCCCCGGGCAAAAAGGAGATGACAATTTTCAGAACCACGGAGAAACGGAAGCACAGAGAAAACCCGAAGCGCTCTCTGTTCCTCCGTCGTGCGAGCGGCGGGAAAAGCTCCGGAAGGAACACGGCGGTCAAAGGCGCGGTTGATCAGTTCCTGCGTACGCTGCGGGAGCGCAACAGTTCGCCGCATACGATCAAGGCTTACGCTGGCGATCTCGAGAGCTTTGCATTGTACGTCGGCCAACGGGATTGGGCCGCCATCGATCACCTTACAATTCGCGGCTTTCTCTCGCAGTTGTATGAAAAGGGCCTCAGTAAAACCTCGGTGGCGCGCGCGCTGGCTGCGGTTCGATCCTTATATCGCTGGCTGGCGCAGGAAGGAGTCGTCGAGCACAATCCGGCGGCTCTCGTTTCAACGCCGAAGCTGCCTAAGAAATTGCCCCGCGTTCCCACAATCGAGGAGATGGATAATGTGCTCGAGGGAACGATGCCCGAAGTCGCTAGCTTTCCCGAACGGGATCGGCTCATCTTCGAATTACTTTACGGCTGCGGTATTCGCAATTCCGAGCTGATCGGAATCAATGTGGATGACATTAGGATAAGCGCGGAGGCCATTCTCATCCGCGGCAAAGGAAAGAAGGAACGCTACGTCCCTTTCGGGGAATCGGTGAAATCAGCACTTTCGGCTTATTTGCCCGCTCGTCAGAAACTGCTCGCCGAGACGCGGAAGAGCGCGAGTGCGTTGCTGGTGAATTTTCGTGGCGGACGTTTGACCACTCGTAGCGTCGGACGGATTATCAAGAAAATCGCTGTCGCAAAGGGATTGCCGCCCGATGTCCATCCCCACACTCTGCGGCACGCTTTCGGCACCCACCTGCTCGAAGAGGGCGCAGATTTACGTGCGATTCAGGAGATGCTCGGGCACGAACGCCTTTCCACCACACAACGCTATACGCAGCTTTCGATGAAGCATGTCCTGCACGTATACGATCAGACCCACCCGAGAGCAAAGTGATTTTCTTTCAGGTCGACCTGTGATTCGCAAACAATCGTAAAAAACTCCCCGAATCGCGCCTCGGCAAAAATCCATGCTCTGCCGATGGAAACATGCAGTTTTGTACGAGATAATTTGCGGATCGCTGATCGCGATCTCAGGAAAAGACGTGAATCTTCTTCTTCAGGACATTCGTTACGGCCTGCGCATGCTCGGGAAGTCTCCAAGCTTTACCGTGATTGCAGTGCTTACGCTGGCGCTCGGAATTGGCGCGAACACAACGCTCTTTTCCGTGGTCAACGGAGTGCTGCTGAACCCGCTGGAGTATCCGCAATCCAACGAACTGGCGGCCATCTACGGGAAGCCCTCGGGTTATGACAAAGTCCCGATCTCTTATTTGAATTTTCTCGATTGGCAACGCGAGAACCATACGTTTTCTTCAATGGCGGTTTACCGCAGTCAGGATTACAACCTCACCGGTTCGGAGGAGGGCGAGCGGCTGAGCGGGTACATGGTTTCCGCGGAGTTTTTCTCGACCCTGCGGGTCAACCCTGTAATGGGGCGCCTTTTCCGGAGTGATGACGATCAGTTAGGCGCCAGTCCAGTTGCGGTCATCAGCGGTGGGCTGTGGGAGCGCAAATTTGGTTCCTCGCCTGATGTCGTCGGAAGAACAATGCTTCTGAACGGCGCATCCTACGTCATCGCCGGTGTTGTTCCCAAAAATTTTAATTTCTACGGTAACCAGCGCGATGTCTATACGCCGATTGCCCCGTGGAGCGATCCAAGCTTTCGCGATCGTCGCATACCCGTTAGCGCGCGAGCCTTTGGCCGCCTCAAGCCAGGCGTAACGCTCG
>JAFAGX010000603.1 GCA_019237515.1 Acidobacteriaceae bacterium | reverse complement strand
GGTAATCGCGTAGCGTCTTGCGTCCTACGTCCTTCGTCGTTCGCGGGCGGCGGGAGGATGGTCACTGATCACATACATCAACTGAAATGAGCACTAGAAAAGCTTCACGAGGTGCTCATGTCAGCATCATCATTCAAGGACTTGCGCGTGTGGCAAGAAGCAATGGAGCTAACCGTTGAAGTGTATAAAAAGACCGCCGCATTTCCAAAGCATGAGCTTTACGGTTTAACCCAGCAGATGCGGCGTGCCGCGGTGTCCGTGCCAAGCAACATTGCTGAAGGTAAGGGGCATTATTCTGATAAGGAATTCTCGCGGTTCTTATTTCATGCCCGAGGTTCGCTCTTGGAGTTGCAGACCCAACTTTCAATCGCGCAGGAATTACAATATTTAAGCGAATCGGACGCCAAGCGGTTGATCGCAACGGCGGAGGGCGTTGGCCGTGCTCTTAGTGGCCTGATTGGCTCGCTCCGCGAGACGGTTCCTCACAACAGCTGACGCGAAAGGCGCACGACGCAGGACGAACGGCCAAGCTCCATGTTCGAACGACTCGATCAAATCGAAGCCCGCTACGAAGAACTGACGCGGGCACTGGCATCGCCGGAGGTTATCAATGATTCGGCGAAATACCAGAAGACTGCCAAGGCGCACAGCGAGATCACTGCGGTGGTCGAGAAATACCGCGAATACAAAGACCTCAAGCAAGGCATCGCAGACAGCCGCGCGCTTCTGGCGCACGAAAAAGACACCGATATGCGCGCCTATGCGCAGGAAGAACTGGACAAGCTGGAATCCCGCGTGGGTGGGGTGGAAGAAGAGCTCAAGGTTTTGCTGCTTCCCAAAGATCCGAATGATGAAAAGGACGTAATTCTCGAAATCCGGGCGGGAACCGGTGGCGACGAAGCCACATTGTTTGCTTCCGAATTGTTCCGCATGTACACGCGTTATGCCGAGACCCAGGGCTGGAAAGTGGAAGTATTGTCGACGGCGGAATCGGGCGTTGGCGGCTTAAAAGAAGTTATCGCCATGATTCAAGGTGATCGGGTCTACTCGCGCATGAAGTACGAAAGTGGAGTACACCGTGTGCAGCGCGTGCCCAGGACGGAGCAGCAGGGTCGAGTGCACACATCGGCAGTTACCGTTGCCGTTCTCCCGGAAGCAGAAGATGTTGACATTAAGATCGATCCCAAAGACCTGCGGATTGACACTTTCTGTTCCTCAGGGCCAGGCGGTCAATCCGTGAATACCACTTATTCGGCGGTTCGCATCACGCACATTCCCACCAATACAGTCGTGAGCTGCCAGGACGAGAAATCACAGATCAAGAATCGTGAAAAAGGCATGCGGGTGCTGCGGTCGCGCCTCTATGAAATGGAGATGCAGAAGCAGCAGGAAGCTCTGGCAAAGGAACGCAAGGCCATGGTTGGCAGCGGCGACCGCAGTGAGAAGATTCGCACCTACAATTTCCCTCAGAACCGTGTCACGGACCACCGCATAGGCCTGACAATCCACCAACTCCAGGAAGTCATGGACGGCAAACTCCAGCCGATCCTGGAAGCCCTTGGCACCCACTTCCAGGCCGAAAAGCTGAAGCAAGAAACCGCCAGCGCAAATTAATCCAGAATGAAAAAGCCCCTCGCTTTCGCGAGAGGCTTTTGGGGGAGGGTTGCTGGGCGTGTGGCCCTTTGGCCCGGGATTAACGTTGCTGCTGAGTTGCCGGAGCGCCGTTCGTGGTCGCGAGCTGTTCCAAATCATTCTTCATCAAGCTGACTTCCACGCGGCCGCCGCTGGTCCGCTTCGCGGTCGTGCCCTGCTGATCGGCATTGGTGCTCGGAACTGGGGCATTGCCCATTCCGACCACATAAATGCGGTACACAGGAATGTCATGGTTCAGCACGAGGTAGCGAACCACCGAGTCGGCCATCTTCTGCGAGTTTGAGATCGCCGCTTGTCCACGGCCGGAAGAAAAGCCCTGCACTTCAATGATGTATCCGCGCTGGCTCTTCAGCGGCGTTGCGAGATCGTCGAGGGCAGCTTTCGCATTTTTGCTCAGTACGGCCTGTCCCGGGCGGAAACGGATTTCGGTTTGATTGGTAGCTTTGTATTGATCGATGTTGCCAACTACCTGCTCGACCGTGGTCAGCCGAGTAGTGGCCTGGGTCGCGGTCTGCTGCGCCATCTGCGCCTTGTTGCCTGCATCGCTGGCATGCTGATCGGCCTCATTCGCCTTTGTCGAAGCCAGCTGGATTCCCTGCTGCGCGCGGCTATCGGTATCCTTGATCATTTTACTGTTCGAGGCGGTGAGTTCGTCGAGTTCGTTCAGACGGTCACGAATCGGCTGTGTCTGCCGTTGAACATACTTTTTTCGAGCAAACGGATTTACGCGGCCCCAGAAGCCCTCACGAGCCGGCGGTTGGAGCGGCTTGCCGGTAGCGCTGGTTCCACTCGCGCTCTGATCAGAGCTGCTGGTACTTTGCGCGGGTTGGCTTGCGGTAGTTTGATCCTGAGAGCTAGAGCTCGTTTGCGCCAGCGCTGGCAGAGCCAGGATGAAAGCGACGAGCAAAGCAACAACTGCACGATTTTTCATTTCCAAATCCTCCAGTAGGGAAGCGAGCTTTCTACCACGCCTAGGCGGGCGTGTCGCGAATTTCGATAAGTCCAGTCCGGTAGTACTCAAGAGACAATTTAGAATTCAATTTTCTCGCATCTTGCGATGCTGGTTCCACTACTCTGCTTATCAGATTAGATGCCAAACCGCCAGGCAACTAAGTACTTATTTTACAGCAACATTACGTGCTTGCCATAATGATGTTACCCGCAAAAAGTTCAGTTTAAGAGTAATTTTGACGAAATCAGGTATAAAGACTCTAACCTCCATAGGGCCGAAAATCGCATTTAGGCGAATAGTTCTTCTACCAATGAACCTCGGATTTGTCGGGACCGGTGAAATCACGTCTGCGATGGTCACTGGATTAAGTTCGTTTGGTAGTGATGTTCACTCGATCCGCCTCTCTCCACGAAATCTCGAAGTGGCCACGAACCTCGCGCGCCGATTTCCTGGCGTTTCGATAGCCTCTAGTAACCAGGCTGTGTTGGATGGTTCGGGAATTGTCGTTATTGCAGTGAAACCTCCGCTCGTACAAAGCGTACTTTCGCAACTTCATTTCCGTCCCGACCATGCTGTCATCAGTGTTGTCTCCGGGCACTCGCTAGAGAGCATCTCGAATCTGGTTGCACCGGCCACACGCGTGATCCGAGCGGTGCCGCTACCCTCGACGGCAAAACGAATCGGGCCGACGGCGATATACCCGCAGGACGGGATAGCTGAAGAAGTTTTTGCTGCAATCGGAACTGTTTTTTCCGCCAACGACGAGCATGAATTCGAGGCGATTTGTGCGGTCACGTCAACGATTGCGACCTTCTATGCCTGGATGGCAGCGATTTCGTCTTGGCTGACCCGGAACAACGTTCCGGCGTCGAAGGCTCAAGAATACGTGGTCCGGATGTTTTATGGGGTGACGAGCGGCGCCGTCAATGCACCTGAGCAAGACTTCCAATCTCTGGCCGCTTCCCATGCAACCGCAGGTGGTATCAATGAGCAGTTCCTGTCACACATGCTGCGGTCGGGCACACTGGATCATATTTCTAAGAGTCTGGATGCAGTTTTGGCGCGGATTAATGCTGGTTTCCGGAAGTGAAATTGTACGTCGTCTCGCTTTTTATCAGGACAATTTTGCGCAGTACTTCTGGTGCTGCTCATAAATGTAATTGTCCGTCATACCTGCTATAT
>JAFAGX010000114.1 GCA_019237515.1 Acidobacteriaceae bacterium | reverse complement strand
TTGATCAACTCGATACTTAATCAATTTGATTCCTGTGAGGATGCGTCGCCGTCCCGACCAGCAGCACACGATTTGCGGACAGCGGAATGTGTATCGCTACCGACCACTCGAACCTCGTCACCGCTTTTATGGCTTGTTCTACCTGGGCCTCGCCAACCAACAAAGCGAGCCTTCCGTTGGCTGCCACCAGGCGCGCTGCAACCAGAATCGATTTTTCAAAGCGCTCAACTGCTCTCAGCGTGACTGTTTCCGCTCGGTTCTCAAAGTCCTCTGCCCGGCCAGGAAAAATGGCAGCATCCGACAAGCCCAACTTTCGAATTACTTCCCGCAGGAAAGTCGCCTTCTTCTGGTTCGACTCAATCAAAGTAATCTCAAGATCGGGCATCCAGATCTTGATCGGCAATCCGGGGAATCCCGCGCCCGAGCCCAAGTCGATGAGTCGCTCACTAGACCTCGTCTGAGCCCTTGATGGAAATGAAAACAGATGCTGGGCCGCAAACAGCGATTCGCCGAAGTGGCGGGTCACGATTTCTTCTGGTTGTCGTACAGATGTCAGATTTACGCGCGTATTCCAACGCAGCAAGAGATCAAGATAGCTCGACAGTTGCTGCAGTTGGCCTTCCGACAGAACGGAGTTTGTGAGGAACGGCTGTAGCAGTCCGCCGATGACCTGCAAATCCATAAAGTCGCGATTGTAATCCGTCAACCGAAATTACTTCCGCCCCAATTATTTCGTGCGAAAATCCAAATTCTTGATTGCACCTTGGATACCTCAAAAGCCTCGGCGCGCCTTGTTACATTTAACGTTTATGGCCACCGTGGCAGAAGAAACCAACGACGCAGAGATTACGCAGGCGAAGGACGCGGATACTGTGCAGGCTTTAGTGCAGTTGTTGCGCGGCCGGTCCTACGAAGAGATTCGCCAAAGAATGTATGACAGCCCGCCCGGAAGCAACTGGTGGCTGGCGTGTAAGACCGAACTGGATATTCGTAATGGTGAACAAATGGCATCCGCTTTGTCGGCCACGTCGCGAGTGCTGGAGCGCTTGCGCGCGTCTACTGAGCACTTCGAGCAACTCGCCGATACCCTGTATCAGACAACTACCGAGATTCGGGATGTGATCAAGGGCACTCAAGAATCCAGTCGTCGGCTGGAAATTGCGATCTACGCCGCTATCGGGATCACTCTCGTGCAGCTGTTCGATCTCACCTTCGAGATTTTTCGCAAGCGCTAGCTCTTCGATTTTTCAGGCGACGATGATGATGGCGTAAGCTGGTATCGACCAACAACCTGACAAAAACCCTTAAATTTCGTCGCCTCAATGGCAGCTTTGTGATTTGCCGCATGCCCGCCGATTCCGCGGTCCCGCCGTGGGCAACGTCAAACAACTTCAGCTCCATAACACGCACCGATGACGAACTGTCCATCGTCTGCCCATCCGAAAACGTGCCGCAGCAATATCGCGACGCGATTCAATGGGTGTGCTTTAAGCTCGAAGGTCCTTTCCCGTTTTCTTCGGTCGGCATTCTGGAATCGTTTATTGCACCGCTTGCGGACGCGAAGATCCCCATCTTCGCCGTGTCTACCTACGAGACCGATTATGTGCTGGTAAAAGAGGAGGACGCCGAGCGTGCAATAGAGGTTCTTCAAAATGCTGGTCATCTGATATGAGAACAAAAATGAAGAGCTGAAAGGTTAACATCGATCGTCATCCGCAGATAGGAACAAGATCGATGCAAAGAGCTGGGGTGAATCCTACGCGACTTTCCCTTGTCCCGCGCGAATTTCATCGGCAATGGGAAGATTGCTGCTCCAGCAGTCGGCGGTAATCAGCCATGCGCCAAGTCGCCGCCAACTACGAAGATATTTGCCCGCGTCAGCCACGATGTTTGTCCCGCGGCGAATCGTGACACTATAACGTCCGGTCTCGACGGCCATGTCGCCGGAGGAATCTACGCTTAGGGTCTCGAGACGAAGATCCTCATATCCCTGGTCACCCCATTCTCTCAGGATGCGCTCAATGGCTTTGGCGCCTTGACAGGATTCCTGATGGGCGGGCATGAACTCTGCGTCGGATCGGAAGATTACCGCGCAATGATCGTAATTGCCGGTATTAAACGCTGTACAAAAATCCTGTGTCAATCCGCGGATTGTGGCTTCCGGGTCCTGGCCAGGACTCGGGACGGACGCACCATAAGAGACGGCGCGGTACATCTACTGCCTCCTGGGGGGAACAGGCTTACGCAGCCGCCACTCGGATGGCTCCGAACCAGCTTGCGTATAGGGATTCTAGCGCAAAACATGACGCCCAAATGTTAATGTTCAAAATTATTTTCCTGATCCGTCGAGCAAAGAGTTCAGTATCATTTTGCAGGACAGTGCTGGTGAGGGAAGCTACAGCGTTTCCTGTAGGAGGAAAGCAATGTACTTCGAACAGTTTTATCTCGGATGTTTGGCGCATGCCTCCTACTTGCTTGCCTCCAATGGAGAAGCAGTTATCGTTGATCCGCAACGCGACGTAGATCTCTACTTGAAGGCGGCGGAAGAACACGGCACAACGATCCGTCATATTTTTGAGACCCACCTCCATGCCGACTTTGTTTCCGGGCACAGAGAATTGGGTAGCCGCACTGGCGCGAAGATTTACGTCAGTTCAAAAGCTGGAGCCAGATTCCCGCACACGGATGTTTCCGACGGATTCGAACTGCGGGTGGGCAACATGCTTCTTCGTGTACTTGAGACTCCCGGACACACTCCGGAAAGTATTTGTCTGTTGATCGCGGACGAGGAGAAATCTCCAGAACCTTGGGCCGTACTTACCGGAGATACTCTGTTCATCGGTGATGTGGGACGACCGGATCTTTCAAGAACCCACACTCCGGCAGAACTCGCTGGTTTCCTCTACGATAGCCTGCACGAAAAATTACTAACTCTACCGGACAGTGTGCTCGTGTATCCAGCGCACGGCGCAGGTTCGCTTTGTGGACGCAATATGCGAGCCGAGCGTTCCTCCACCATCGGTACCGAGCGCCTCACTAACTACGCCTTACAG
>JAFAGX010000462.1 GCA_019237515.1 Acidobacteriaceae bacterium | reverse complement strand
GAGTCAGGTGGCTGTTTTTGCCTCAGCGAACAATCCAAAGGATTGATTGGTAGCCCCGACGGCGGTTCTGTTGCCAAGTGGACTCATCGTGCTCGGTGCAAATAGGCTTCTCTTTGCCGTAGCTAATCGTTTTGATGTTGTCGGGGCTGACACCAGTCGCAATCAAAGGCTAACAAGATCATGATTCACATTGCAACTACTGCACATTGCCTGTCGTTCTTGGCATGTCTTGCGTTCACCGGGCTCTCCATCTATCTCCTCCGCAAGCTGGTTTTGCGGTATCGCTTTATACGGGAATGTCGATTTGTGCGGATGCGGACCATCTTGAAGGAACTCAGGGGGAACTACCGCTGCGCGAAAGAAGACGACATTCGACAGGTTTTCGGAGATTATCACAACGTGCTTCGCTGGTTGACAGCCTTCCTGATCGGGGACGATAAGCTCGCAGACGCTTGTATAGTCGATGCCTGTACCATTACCGAAACTCAAACTCCGGACTTTCACGAATGGCTCGTGCACTGGGCTGCCCGAGCCACGGTTCGAAGAGCGCTCCAGGTTCAGCACGCTCGCATCGTCGATCTTGCCCACGAGTACGAGAAATACGAACCAGTGCAGGAAGAGCTCCCCCCGCTTTCAGCTGAGTACTTTCGACTGCTGATCAAAAACTCCGAGGCCATTCATGCTCGCCTCGACGTACTTTGCCGGTTCGTGCTCGTCATGCGCGGCATTGCAAAATACTCCTGCGTCGAAGTGTCCACCCAGCTCGGGATCAGCCCGGGCGCCGTCGAGCGAGCATATTGCGTTGCATTCGACACCCTCGACCTCGCCTCTAGCGAGGTGCGATGCAATGCAGATGTTCCGGACTATCAGCTTAAAGATGAACGTACACTCGCCGGATCGACTGCTTGAGGGTGCTGGCAGTGAACAGGCTTGCTGGATTTTTGGCGTAATCTCACTGCTTCAGCTTGCTCGGCGGGTTTTCGATGCCCGATTCGCAGTCGGTCCCCGGTGGACGCTCTGAGGGATCTGGTGATTACGACTAGGAACAAGGTTGGAGTAGGATTAATCAGGAAGGCTAGTCTCCCTGAAGGACGCAATTTAATGTTGTGGAATGGCCGGAGCCTTTTTTGGTCGCTTCTGTTGTTGTCGACTTTTTCCAGTTTGAAGTGCTCCGCTGCCGTGGAACAGCAGAGTTTTAGCTCAACCCCTGACAGCGCTCTCCCGGATACACCCCAACCTGCACAGATTCCTGGTTCTGCAGGCACCGACTCACAGCAAACGGCAGCCGGAACTATTTCCGGCACGGTCTTGGACACGAATCGAGACGTCCTCCAGGGTGCCCGAGTGACAGTGGCGGGACAATCAAGTTCTGCCATTCGGACTCTGGAATCTGGTAGCAATGGCGAGTTCGCGTTTACAGGGTTATGTCCCGATACTTACAAGCTCACGGTGGCTGTACCAGGAATGAACACTTTCACATCTTCTGATATTTCCCTGCATGAAGGCGAGACCCGCCTGGTGTCGGTGATGCTGTCAGTCTTCGGCGGGGCAACCAGCGTAACTGTGAGTGGAAACAAGGAAGAGATGGCCGAGGAGCAGGTGCAGATCGCGGTGCGCCAACGTATCGGTGGGATCATCCCGAACTTTTACAGCTCTTATGACTGGAACGCACCGCCCATGGGAGCGAAACAGAAACTCAAGCTGAGCTTTCGAGAAATTATTGATCCGGTTTCATTGTTGACGACGGTGGGATGGGCAGGTGTGCAGCAATATAGAAACACTTTCCCAGCCTACGGTGGCGGAGTAGAGGGATATGGAAAGCGATACGTGACTAATTTGGCGGATGACGTAACTGGTGTTTTGCTGAGCCGAGGCGTTTACCCTTCCATCTTTCATCAAGATCCCCGTTACTTCTACAAGGGGACGGGAAGCATCCACTCGCGCATACTATATGCGCTTTCTGCCGCGGTGATCGCCCGCGGTGATGACGGACGCTGGAAGCCAAATTACTCGCACGTGCTCGGCACTTTCTCAGCTGCCGCCATTTCAAACCTTTATTATCCAGCTTCCGATCGCGGCGCTTCGTTGGTTTTGTTCAATGGTTTGGCAGGCACGGGTGCGAGTGCTTTCAGGAATTTACTCCGCGAATTCGTTTTCAAAAGGGTCACTTCGCACGTTTCCAAAGAGGCAAAAAGGGACTGATGGAGCGGCTCCGGGATTTTTGATCCAGTCTGAGAGTGAGTTTCCGGCAAAATTAAAACACCCAGAAAAGGGATTTGCGGTGAAGCGGAAGCGTTATTCGGTGGAGCAGATCGTAGCCATTCTGAAGCAGGCCGAGGTCGGCGTTGCGGTGGCGGCGCCGATTCGTCAGGCCTGGATCTCGGAGCAGACTCTACCTTCGTCCCTACTCGTATTTGCACTGGAAAAGGGCGTTGACATTCTGCAACCGAACTATTTAGGGTGGCGCGCGTCGACGGTCGAAAGGATTGACGAACATAAAACTTGTCAATCCGAAATAGGCTGAGTGATCCGCTCGGCAGGGCGACCTGAAGAGCAACCAGACCCGAAAAAACCGGCTGACTCTGCGAGGAGGGGTCGGGGTTTGGAACTGCGAAAGCGGTGATCGCATCAGGGGCTGTGACGGTGCACGCCTCCACGCTGTCAGCTTCCTCGCAGGAGCTGGCGGCTAGAGCGTAACCAAGGTCGCAGCCTTTTCCTTTTGTTGCACGCTCAGGCACGCCGTGAGCAAGTCGTTTTCACATGTGCCGGAGTGACCTCCTTGCCTGCTGCTCATTGTTCCTACGCACTTCGTAAGCGTTCTTCGGAAGCCTTCCTGTCCGATTCGTGCATTCCGGTGGTGCCCGTCGATGGAGGCGCGCAAAAACAGAGAAGCTTTAAGTCGTTATGACCGGTGTTCCGGAGATCATGCGGCTCTCCGGCCTGCACAAAAATGACATCGTGACGCTTAACGTTTTTGATCTGATCTCCAATCGATAGAATGGCTCTGCCTTCGACGACGAGGATGACCTCATCGCCCCCATCGTGGGCCTCTCGCCCTATGTTGTCTCCAGGCGAAATGCTCATAAGAGCTACCTCGCTGATGTATCCCTCAGCGACAGTTCTACGAAAATCTGAATTCTCCTTGGTCGCCTTGATGATGTTTTCACACAGCACAATATCTGTTTGCCCTAAATGTCTCGCCTTCGCGGCGCGCCGGGCGACGACACCAAGGTCGAGCGCACGAAGTTCAAATTCCCGTTCTACCGCCACGCCGACATGGATGTCACAGCGCTGGTTCCGGGCCTGAACATCGAGGCGGAGGGCGTGGGGAATTCTGCTGGACAACTGGCTGCGCACAAGATCTCTTTTAGTCCCGACGACTTCGCAATCGCAGTTGCCGAAGAGCAACAGATCCTCGCCAACAAATCCTCTACCCAGCAAGCACAAGCCAGTGCAGATCAGGCCGGGCAGGCAGCAGGCCAGGCGCAATCATCGGCCCAGAAAGCTCAAAGCTCCGCCGACAACGCAGAAAGCTCGGCAGACCAAGCTGGGGCGGAGGCGGAGATCGCCGGCGCCGTCGGTGTGGCGGATGCTGAAGCAGTGGCCACGCTCAATCAGCGCGTGTCCGATCTGGACGACTACAAGAACGAGTTCGAGGTAGACGTCTTCTTTCCGGAAGGATCGGCCGCCCTTGATGCCGGCGCGAAGCGGGATCTGGCGAACCTGGCCGAGATCGCTAAATCGCTTAATGGCTACATGATCGAGATCTCCGGCTTTGCCGCGTACCACAAATTCAGCATCCAAGAGGATCAAAAGCTAAGCGAGGAGCGGGCTGCTGCCGTGGCCCGATATTTTCTGGAAGCCAAAAATATCCCGATGCGACGAATCCTTGTGCCAGTCGGATACGGCGCCTCCCATCCTGTTGCTAGCAACGGAAACGCACAAGGCCGCGATCTTAACCGTCACGTGGACGTCAAGATTCTCGTCAACAAAAGCTTGGGGCAGGGCATGTAGAGCCTGGCACGAACCCATCGGACGTCGATGCGGAGTTTCGTCACGGTGCGGCTCATTCGGTACGGGGGGACCACAAGGGACGCGAAATCGTGATTCTTCTTAGTCGGGAGCTCTACTCCACGCGCTAGTGCGTGCCCATCCCGCGTTGGGGTCCGTCCAGCTCGATAATCCCGCGCTGTAGGGCAATGGTGACGGCATGCGCCCGGTCATTGGCCCCCAGCTTGGAGAATATGTTGGAGATGTGGTTCTTGACCGTGGTTTCGCCGATCGAGAGCTTGTCCGCGATTTGCTTATTGGCATTGCCTGCGCCAATCAGATG
>JAFAGX010000357.1 GCA_019237515.1 Acidobacteriaceae bacterium | reverse complement strand
TTCGCCCGGCCCGCTGGCGAAGCCATAAAACTTTAGATTGATGGGCGGTGGCGGCGGAGGGCCTTGCGGCACCGGAGGAGGTTCGTGCTTAACGACAGCCGGCGCTATCGGTTTCGGAAGCTCCGCTTGAGCCAGGAAGATATTTCTTCCATTGCCTCGGTATTTAGTTTTTTCGCTGAGATCCAGCCAGTCGTAGCGCAGGCTGGGATCGATAGAATGCGGGGCCGACGCTGTGCCCTTGTGGGTGGTAGTTCGAGACGATGCGCGGGAGCGGCTGGCCGGCCGTGTGGGGCGAGGAGCAGCAGCCGTAGGCGTAGGGCTGCTTGCAGCGGCCGGAACTGGACTTGGCCCGGAGAAGAACATACGCAGGACCAACACCGCTGCGATGCCCATGAGCACGCATGCGGCGATCAGCTTATTTCGATTTTCCGTCCCTACTTTCACCTATGCGACACCGTTCCGCAAATAAGTTTCTAGCTTCATCTGCAGCCTCACCACGCCGTTTTGCTCGCCGCCCAGTTCCACGCTATCGACGATAAAAAACGTCGGCGCGCGCTCCAGCGAGTTGATAAACCGAACCAGTTGCAGATAGTCGCCAGCCAGATCCGCCTCCACCTCCACTCGCTGCAGCCCGAGTATCTCGGGATCTTTCATCGCATACTTGAAGCTGCCGATCTTTACTCCAGTCTCACTCGCCAGTTTGCCCAAACTGTCGGCAATTGCAGAATCCTCGGCAGGGAAGCGCTGCTTATAGAAATTTTCAATCTGCTGCTGAGCTACAGGGATCTTTTTGTCGATACCGCGCAGGGGCGCGACCTCGCGAGTTTTCTGTTGCAATTCCTGCCAAAGTTGTTGCGTGTGGGTCTGGCGTGCTGTCGCCGAGCCGATCAGAGGAGAAAAGTAGACCAGCACGGCCGCCACATCCACGAGCGCCATGGTAAGCAGCCCGACCTTCACCTTCCGGCGTGTGTCCCGTAAATCCGGCACTAGGGAGTGCCTCCTTGCGCAGTCTGCTCCGGGCTCTCCGGCACGTAGAGCGCGCTGATATCAAATTTCACTGTGTCTCCCTGATTGCCGCTGTTGGCGGCCTCGGCAGTTTCCTGCTGGATCTCAGTTTGGCGGAAATGCTTGGAGGCTTCCATCTTACGAACCAGTTCCAGTGCACGCGCACGCGAGTCGCCGGCCACCACCAGCTTGATCGCCAGCTGATTTTCATTGGTAAGTTCGGGATGAATCGAAACCACATGAACCCGTGGCGGCATCACATCTTCCAAATTCTCGAAGACGCGTGTCCAGGAAAATGCCTTGCGGTAAAAAAGGTCGTTAAGGAATTGCGAGCGATCGCGGGTGTTGGCATTTTGAGGCGCGTTCATGAGCGCCTGGGCGTCGGCGCGTTCCTTGTCGCGTTCTGCGATCTGCTGCTCGTACTGACGAATCACTGCGCGATCTTTTCGTGCCCCGAGCCAGGCATTGAAGGTGAAATAAATCAACGCGAGCGTGACAATGCCGAGCGCGACCAAAGCCCCGCCCCACTGCATCCAAAAACGCCGTGAATCTTCGTACGGCTGAGTCGCGAGATTGATATCCAGACGCATTTAAGAAAGTAAAGCTCCCACTACTCCCGCCATCCTCCACTTTGGCACGGAACCGAAACTGGATCCAAGCTGCGCGGAGCCGACGAGTTCATCGACCGGCACTCCAGTCTGCGCGCTGAATGCCGGAATTGCGGCTGAATCGGCGAGTCCCGCTACAAAGATCTTTTCCAGATTTAAATGATACGTATCCTGAAAGAAAACGATCGAAGGATAGACTTCTTCGCCCAATTGTTCTCCGGTGATTTTCACACCCCAGGCATTCTCCAGGGTGCGGAAGAGCAAAAGCTGCTGCCCTTGCAGGATAGCAATGCTAGCGGTGCGGGCATCCACCTTCACCACCATGACCGGCTTCTCGGCCTGCGTCGCGCCCAACGCCGCCAGCATGGATGGCAAGACCACGCCAGGAGCGTAGCCGGCATCGCGAAACGCAGATTCATAGTCTTCAATGACACTGCTCAAAGCGACAGCCGCGATAACCCGTAATCCGCCGCTTGCGGATTGCGTGTGATACGAAACCTTTGCTTTTTCCACGTCGAACGGGAGTGATTTCTTTAGCCGGAAACGCACCACGCCTTCGGCCTCCTGGCGGTTTGTGGGAAGAGTTTCAAAATCCAGCAGGGCCACGCGCACGGCTGTGTCAGGCAAAACTGCGATGACATCGCGGGAGCGTCCACTAACTGCGCCCAGCGTTTCGCGAATGACGCGAGTCACACCCTGGCGGTCCCTGAGGTTGGTTTCGGTCAAATCGGGGACGAGGCTACCCGGCGACAACTCACCCGCGGCGCAGGCTTCAACCATGCCCCCGCGTTCGGAAACTCGCCCGGCAAGAACGCGGTCGGCCGCAAGCTCACAGGCCAGCTTAGGTTTTGACTGTGGACCTAACTTCGACACGAGTACCTCTTCTTATGGAACGACGGAATCCTAAGATTTGCAATATCTGGAAGGGCACTTAACGCACTGACCCAAAGCCTAGCGATTACTCTCGATAAAGGTGACTTTATTGATCTCCTTCAGCGTAGTGAGGCCCATTCTAACGCGATCGAGAGCGGACTCGCGCAGGAACCGCATACCTTCTTCGCGGGCCGCGCGGCGGATCTCCGACGTGGGTTTCTTCAGCAAGATCATCTCGCGAATGCGGTCGCTCAAATCCAGCAATTCGTGAATGGCGGTACGTCCGCGGAACCCGGTGCCGGCGCACTCGATACAGCCTTGTCCCTCGTAAAAAGGAACTTTCGACCACTGCTCGGGATCAAGGCCGCTCGCTTCAAGCGTTTCAGGGTCGTAATGCATCTGCGTCCGGCAAGATTCGCAGATCAGGCGCACCAGGCGCTGTGCCAGGATGCAATTCAGTGCGGAAACAAAGTTGTAGGGTTCAACCCCCATGTTGAGAAAGCGGCCGATCACGTCGACCACGTTGTTTGCGTGAACGGTGGTGAACACCAGGTGGCCAGTGAGGGCCGACTGAATGGCGATCTGCGCGGTTTCCGTATCGCGGATTTCGCCGACCATAATCTTGTCCGGATCATGACGCAAAATGGAGCGCAACCCGCGGGCAAACGTCAGGCCCTTTTTCTCATTGACCGGAATCTGCGTGATGCCGCGAATTTGATATTCGACCGGATCTTCAATCGTGATGATCTTATCTTCGTCAGTTTTGATCTCGTTCACCGCGGCATACAGCGTTGTGGTTTTGCCGCTGCCCGTAGGCCCCGTGACCAGCACCATCCCGTAGGGCTCTTTGATGTAGCGACGGAATTTGCGCAAATCCTCTTCATCAAAGCCGACTACATCGAGCGTGAGCTTATGGAACTTCTCGCTCATCGACTCTTTGTCCAGCACGCGGAGAACGGCATCCTCGCCATGGATCGATGGCATGACGGAAACGCGGAAATCGATGGGCCGCTCAGGCGTACCGTACTTCACGCGGAAACGGCCATCCTGCGGAACGCGGCGCTCGGAGATATCGAGTTCGCTCATCACCTTGATACGGGAGATGATGGTTGAATGATGTTCTTTGGCGATTGGCGGCATGGCCTGCGTGAGTACGCCGTCGATGCGGAACTTGATGCACACCGAGTCGTCGCGAGTCTCAATGTGAATGTCGCTCGCCCGCCGCTGCAGGGCAGTGAAAATCGTGGTGTCGACTAACCGGATGATTGGGCTGATATCGCCCTGGGCGGTCAGGCGGTCAATGCTGATGCTTTCTTCGGTTCCTGCCTCATCTTCCCGAACAACGTTGAGGGCGAAACCCTCACTCGCGTCTTCCAGCACGCGCTTGGATTGCTCGGTCTTCTTGAGGATTTCGCTGATCTGGCCCAGGGTCGCGACCTTCGTCACGATGCGCTTGCCCAGCAGCAAGCTGATCTCGTCGATCATCATCAACTGGCTGGGATCAGCGATGGCAATGGCCAGACGCCCGTCTTCAGTTTCCTCGAGAGGAACGAAGTTGTACCGGAACATCAGGTGCGGAGAGATGGTCTTGAACAGGTCGTGGTGAAGCTGGAAATTGTGCAGGTCTACGAACTGGCATCGATAACGCCGGGCGATATCCTGCGCCTTTTCCAGTTCTTCGTTCTTCGCGCCGGAGGTGCGTGCGCCGTTTCCGCCTGCGTAAACCGGAGTGGTGGTTGTCGTTTTGTTTTCTGCTGTGCTTGCCATTCCAAAGACCGCCTAAACCGCAATTTCTCGCTCAGTGCATGCTGGAGCCAATAGTGAAGATCGGCAGATATAGCGAGATCAATATGCCGCCCACAAATACCGCCATGATAATGAGGATGATCGGTTCAATCAGGGCCATGGCCGCGCCCAGAGCCGTTTGTACGTCCTCCTCATAAAACTCTGCAACCGAATTCAGCATCGCCGGCAAAGCGCCAGTCGATTCGCCGACTTCGATCATCTCAACCGATAGGTCAGGAAACATGTTTTGCGCTTCCAGGCTCTTGGCCAGTGCCTGACCTTCCCTTACCCGTACCGCTGCTTCGGTGATGCCATTTAAGATGCGCCGACTGCTCATGGAAGCGCCGGCTGTCTCCAATGAGGGTACCAGCGGCATGCCTCCGGCGAGTAGAGTCGAAAGCATCCGAGAAAAGTTGGC
>JAFAGX010000344.1 GCA_019237515.1 Acidobacteriaceae bacterium | reverse complement strand
CTGGTCAAAGCGCGAGCGTTCGGGATGAGGCCCGCATGAACGCTGAAAAGGTCGAAGGAGACATCATGAGAAAGATCAGGATCATCGAACACGGCTAAAGCCGTGCCCTTTCACAATCCCAAGAAACTGATATCCCGGGGGGCTGTTTCCAGGCTTCCAAAACGATTGATCCCAGGTTAGCTCGCGTTTGCTCGCGGAACCTGGGCCACCAGCCATCCCATGTCTCGCAAAAGCGGCGAGACATGGGGCACCCCCTCGAGGTCAACATTGTGCGGCTCTCGATGCATCGCTAACGCCCTTTGTGCTCATCTTAGCCGGGTGCGTAGGATTTCTAGATGGCGCCAGTTTCGAGCTTTCCTTCCCTTACTTTTGGCATCAACGGTGGCGTGCTTCAACTCACCTGCGCATGCGCAGGCCAATGACGTGGCACTTACAATCGGCGGATATTTCGAAGTAAGCAATCCATTGAATTTAGGTGCAGCAGGGGCGCTGGAAGGCGCATTCGCTCATCGCATCGCGCACATTCCGCTGTTCACGGTTTCTGCCGAGCTGCCCGTGGCCGGCTCGTTCAGTTCCTCGATTCCCACGGTAAGCGGACTGACTCTGGCCAAGAGCTACACGTCACTGTTTATTACACCTGGGGTGCGAGTGAGATTGGCTCCCAAATTCCCGATTTCTCCCTACGTTTCGGCAGGCCTCGGTTATGGGCACTTCAATCGTAAGTTGTTCGGCGGAGGAACGAGTTCTGACAGCACTCTGGCCTTCGATATCGGCGGAGGGCTCGACTTGAAGGTGCTGCCATTTATCAGCATCCGTGGGGAAATTCGGGATTTCAACTCCGGCGCTATAGGAATCGAAAGTGTCGCTTTCGGAAGGCAGAACAACCTGTTCGCCACGATTGGTCTGGCGGTGCGTTTCTGAGGTTATTGGCGGGAGGTTGAGGCGCCGGCTGCAAGATCGCGAACTACCCCAAGGAAACTAGCAGCGGCTTCCTCGCCGGAAAGTGCGTCCAAGTCGATGGTGGCGGCCAAATGCGGTGAGTTGGGGCCGAAGCGAACGCTAATCAGATCGTGCCCGCGAGAAGTCATCAGGGTATGCACGATCGGCGGCAATTCTTGCCGCCATTGCGTAGAAGTTGTCAGAATTACTGGTCCGGGCCGAGAAACAAGCCAATTGCGTCCTGGGTGCTTCATCTTGCCGCTGCGGTGAGTCAACCATCGATGCCTTCGCACTTCCAGATGGATGCTGGGCACGTAATCCAAGTCCGCTTCGAAGGTCACGGTCTCGCGTTGTTTGTGCCACCAGCTGAGCAGCCACTGTACTGGAATTGGTCGAGGAAGCAAGCGAATCGTAAGCCTGGCATTCTCAAAAAAGTGCGCCCCAAACCGGAGATTTGCCTGCAACCGGGAAGCACCGCTCCAACGAGCCTCAACGATCCGGGCCCGGTTCGAGCAGGCCACTTCCACCAAGCGCAAGGCGCGTGCTCCTCTACGGCGGTTATACCGAGCAAAGCAGAAGTACCAGAGCCCGACCAGGACGGCCGCAGTCAGAACGTCAATGAGCAACAGGGCCCCCACAACCTCTCTCAGATGCGAATGTTACGGCTGGGGGTGCTATTCAGGCAACCCTTTCGGAGGTGTTTTTTTTCACAGCCCGGAAGTCTCTCTGCCATAAAGTGAAACTAACGGGCACCCGATACAATGACAGGGTGCAATTCACCTTGCGGGACTTTCGCCCAGAAGATTTAAAAAATCTTTGGGAGATCGATCAACGCTGCTTTTTACCTGAAATTGCTTACTCGCAGGGTGAGTTGTCGAGCTATATCCAGCGGCGAGCTTCGTTTACCATTGTGGCGGAACAACACGAAACGGCCAGCGGATCGAATACAATCGCCGGTTTCATTGTGGCGGAAGGCAGCGGGAGAGTAGGACATATAATCAGCATCGACGTACTGCCCGGTGCGCGCCGTTGGGGTCTCGGTTCAAAGCTTCTGCTGGGTGCCGAGGATCGATTACGCTCACGGGAATGTCGAAGCGTGGTCCTCGAAACGGCAGTAGACAATACAGGAGCTTTAGCCTTTTATAAGCGGCACGGATACACGGTGCTGAGAGTCTACCCACGCTACTACTCCAACGGAGTCGACGCTCTTGTGCTTGGAAAAAGCCTTGCCGGGCAGGCGACAATGACGCCAACAGGATGAGAGTCGCGATTCAGGGCGAAGCCGGATCGTTCAGCTACGAAGCGGCAAAACGCATGGTTCGGCATTGCTCGATTGTGCCGTGTGCACGTTCTATCGAAGTTTTTGATCTCCTGGATCGTGGTTCAGCTCAAGCGGCGGTCATTCCGATTGAGAATTCCCTGGCTGGATCCGTGGCGGAGCACTTCGATCTCCTGCTCGCGCGAAAGGTTTTCATTCAACAAGAATTTCGTTTGAGAATCGTGCATAACCTGATCGCGTGCAAGGACGTGCGGCTAAAGGATATCCGCCGGGTTTTTTCCCATCCCGTAGCACTCGCCCAGTGTCGCAATTTTTTCCGCCGGTACCCTCGGATTGAGCCAGTGCCCTTCTATGACACCGCGGGAAGTGTCAAGCATGTTCTGGCGAGTGAGATGCGTGACGCAGCCGCGATAGCCGGACGCGGGGCAGCGACCGTGTACAAGGGCAAAATCCTTGCCGCCGGCATCGAAGATGACAGCCAGAACTTCACACGCTTTTTTTTGATCCAAAAGCGAAGGCGGGTAAGCCGACGTGCGGATAAGACATCTCTCGCTTTTGTGGTACGAAATGTACCTGGAGCTTTGCACCGCGTTTTGGGAGTCTTTGCGCTAAAAGGGATCGATCTGGCGAAGATTGAATCTCGCCCCATACGTGGTAAGCCGTGGCAATACAGCTTTTTTGCGGACTTGCTCTGTGGAGACAGCAAGCTGGCCCGTGAGGCTGTGCGTGAGCTCCGAGATGTGACGAAGAAGATTAAGGTTCTTGGCGTCTATCCCGCCGCACATTCCTGACGGTCAGCTGTCACACGCGGTGGTGAGGGAGCACACGGAGAAAGCCCGGCAGTGCTCCTACTCTGAGTATGTGCCCTAATCAGGATTTATGAGGGTTTTCATACTTTGGAGGTGTGTATGCGTTCAGTGAAGGTAGTAGCGGTACTCGCGATGTGCGTTGTTGTGGCAAGCCTGATCGCAGTAGCTAAGGAGAATCAATTCGGAGTCGCGGACAGCCGGATACTGCAAATTACAGCGCCGACGCGGGTTGGCGATGTAGTGTTGCCGGAAGGAACATACAAGGTTTTGCATACGATGGAATCGCAGAATCACATCATGGTGTTCAAGCAGTTGAATACCAGAAAACCGGCCGAAGCCCGGATAAAGTGCCAACTGCAGCCCTTGACCGAGAAGGCGCCGCGTGATGAACAGACGTTTTTGATCAATGCGGCCAACGAGCGCGTATTGCATACGCTGGTTTTCAAGGGCGATTCGGCGCAACACGTGTTCTAAGCGGCTATACAACCTTAGGGACGCCAAACCCGCATACGGGATGGCCTCGCCTCCGGGACGGGGCCTACCGCCCGGTAAGGAGCTACGCTTTTGCCGTGATACAACGACCCTGTACCTTCGTTCGTGCAAAGCGAGCGAGGAAGGTTTAGAATCCTCACGCCTTAAAAGGCCCCGCGCGGGGTCGACTTGCATCTTTCAGGTCATTGAAGACATCAAAACTTGAGCAGACTACACTCAAGGTGAAACATGGCACAGCAGTCACGAGCTGAACGCAATCCTAAAGAAAACAATAAGAATGAGCAGGAACGGGCACTTCCGATCCTTCCCGTGAGGGATACGGTGTTATTCCCCCATGCGGTTCTGCCTCTTACAGTTGGCAGAGAGAGCTCTGTGCAGCTGATTAACTCCCTGGGTGAGGACAAGACGATCGTGGTGGTGGCACAGCGGGAAGCCCGGATCGACGCCCCGCAACCTGCAGACCTTTACACGGTTGGAACTCTGGCAATCGTTCATAAGGTCGTAAAAATGCCCAACCAGAGCCTTTTTGTGTTTGCCGAAGGGCTGGAGCGGGTACGCCTGGGAGAGTTTGCTCAGCTCACCCCATTCATGCGGGCGCAGGTGGAAACGGTTCCCGAGGCGATCCCGCCTAAAAGTTCGGAAGTAGAAGCTCTGCAACGCAACGTTCTGACGCTTTTTCAGCAGATCGTAGCGGGCTCGCCGACCTTATCCGACGAACTGTCCACGGTCGCCATGAATATCGAGGAGCCTGGCAGGCTGGTTGACTTTATTGCCTCGTCATTGCCATCGCTTTCCACGGCTGACAAGCAGGACACGCTTGAAACCACGGATGTCCGGGTTCGGTTGGAAAAGATCAATCAGCACCTGGCCAAGGAACTGGAAGTCCAGCAACTGCGAAACAAGATTCAGTCGGAAGTTCAGGACCGGGTCCAACAGACCCAGCGCGAGTACTACTTGCGCGAACAGATGAAGGCGATCCAAAAGGAATTGGGTGAGCAGGACGAAGGACAGCGCGATACGGAAGAGCTTCGGCAGAAAATTGAATCTGCGGGAATGCCGGACGAGGTGAAAAAAGAGGCGCTAAAGGAACTCGGCCGGCTCTCGCGCATGTCGCCGATGGCGGCAGATTATTCGGTCACGCGAAACTATATTGAGTGGCTTGCGGTGCTGCCGTGGGCGAAAACGTCGGGCGGCGATGTCGATATTGTCAAAGCCAAAGAAGTTCTTGATACCGACCACTACGACTTGAAGAAAGTCAAAGACCGCATTCTGGATTACCTTTCAGTGCGTCGCTTGAAGCCGACAATGAAGGGCCCAATTCTTTGTTTCGTCGGGCCGCCGGGTGTGGGCAAAACTTCGCTCGGCAAATCGATCGCCCGGGCCTTAGGACGCAAGTTTGTTCGCATCTCTTTGGGAGGTGTGCACGATGAAGCGGAAATCCGCGGACATCGGCGCACTTACATCGGTGCGCTGCCGGGCCAGATCATTCAGGGAATTCGGCGTGCCGAGACCAAAGATCCCGTGTTCATGCTTGACGAAATTGACAAGGTAGGCCGGGATTTCCGTGGCGATCCGGGATCGGCGCTATTGGAAGCGTTGGATCCGGAACAAAACGCCACTTTCCGCGACAACTATCTCGACGTGCCCTTCGATTTGTCGAAGGTCTTATTCATTACAACGGCAAACATCCTCGACACGATTTCCGAGCCGTTGCGGGATCGCATGGAGATTATCGAACTCCAAGGCTATACGGAGGAAGAAAAGATCCACATCGCGTTTCAGTATTTGATTCCGCGGCAGATCGAGGAGAACGGGATCACGAAGGAAAATATCGAATTTCCGGAAGAATCCATCAGCAACATCATCCGGCACTATACCCGTGAAGCTGGTGTTCGAAACCTGGAGCGGAACATCGGAACGATATGCCGAAAACAGGCGCGGCGCTTGGCCGAAGGGAAGCGCGAAACGCTGATCGTTACTCCGGAAATCATTCAGGAGTTCCTGGGCGGCATCAAGATTCGCAGCGAAGGCGAAATCGCCGAACGTACGAAGCGGCCTGGCGTGGTTGTCGGTCTGGCTTGGACGCCTTCGGGCGGTGACATTTTGTTTGTTGAAGCCAATGTCATGAGGGGCAAGGGCGGCTTCACGATGACTGGCCAGATCGGCCAAGTCATGCAGGAGTCGATGCAGGCTGCTCTGACCTGGGTGCGGTCCAACGCGGTGCAACTCGGCATTCCGGAGAGCTTCTTTGCCGATCATGACATACATATCCACGTGCCTGCCGGTGCCATTCCTAAGGACGGACCATCAGCCGGTGTAACGATGGCTACGGCACTGGTATCACTTCTCACGAATCGACCCGTACGTCCTCTGACGGCCATGACCGGCGAGATAACGCTCAGTGGGAATGTGCTGCCAATTGGCGGCGTCAAGGAGAAAGTGCTCGCGGCAAAGCGGGCTGGGGTTCACGACATCATTCTGCCGGCGGAAAACCGCACCAACGTTGTCGAGGATTTGACGCCGGAGCAGTTGGAGAACTTGAATATCCATTATGTGAAGACGATCGAAGAAGTGCTGGAATGGGCGCTGCCTTCCTCATCCACTGAGCAAAGACAAGCCGAGGAGGAACGGGAAAAGGTGCTCACGGAGCAACCGGTCAGCTAGTTTGGGTATTGTTACCTCAGTTACCAGTACGTCACATGCACGTACTGGTATTTTTTTGTTTGGATTACAGTAGAACGGAAACGGAACCGCCACAAAACTTGTGTTGCTGGCCGGTGTTTAAGCATTCGGAAGCTTAAGTCATTAGTGCCAGTGGATTCGCCACGAGGAACCTGATTATGAAAAGGCACACGTCGCTTTTAATCACCGTTATGGCAGCCATTCTTGTGATGCTGCCAAGTTCTTCTCTATTGGCCCAAGGACCTCCGGACGAGCAGCAAGAACAACAGGCCCCAGCGCAGGATCCACCCACCAGGGTTGCGCGCCTGAGCTATTCGATTGGATCAGTTTCCTTTCAGCCAGGCGGCGAGGGCGACTGGGTGCAGGCGGTGCGGAATCGCCCAATGACCACGGGAGATAATTTGTGGGCAGATAAGGATTCCCGTGCCGAAGTCCAAATCGGCTCGACTTCGCTGCGCATTGATGCCGAGACCAGCATCACGTTTCTGGAACTGGATGATCGCACAACCCAGGTACGCCTCTCGCAAGGCTCTTTGATTTTTCGTGTGCGCCACCTGGATGACAATGATCAGTTCGAGATCGACACACCCAACTCGGCTTTCGTTGTACAACGTACCGGTGAATACCGCGTAGACGTGAACAGTTCCGGGGATGAAAGCGACGTCACAGTATGGCGTGGACGCGGGGAAGTTACCGGTGGAGGGGCCTCATACGACGTCGTTGCCGGTCAGCGTGCCGTATTCACAGGCACCAACGAACTGGATCATCAGATTGGACAACTTCCGGGCAACGATGACTTCGATCAATTTGCCTTCAGCCGTGATCAGGGCGAGGACCGCTCAGAGTCGGCAAACTATATTTCCAACGACATGACCGGATACGAGGATCTGGATGAATACGGTCACTGGCACTATGTTGCCGACTACGGCCCGGTTTGGACACCGGTTGGCGTGACGCCGGGTTGGGCTCCATACCGCTTCGGACATTGGGTGTTTATCGAGCCCTGGGGATGGACCTGGGTTGAAGATGAACCTTGGGGGTTCGCACCATTCCACTACGGCCGCTGGGCATTTGTGGAAGGGGGATGGTGCTGGGCGCCAGGCCCGATCGTGGTTCGTCCGGTATACGCACCTGCCTTTGTAGCATTCGTCGGCGGAGGCGGGTTTGCGGTGGGAGTTGGAGTTGGCCCGGCCGTTGCCTGGTTCCCGTTGGCGCCTCGTGAAGTATACGTGCCCTGGTACCGCACCAGCCGCGGGTACTTCAATAATGTGAACATCACCAACACTCGGGTGAATGTCACCCAAGTCACGAATGTTTACAACACGACCATCATCAACAACAACACGACCACGGTGAACCGGGTGACGTATGTTAACCAAAGAGTTCCCAACGCGGTCACAGCCGTGTCCCATCAGACCTTCGCCAGCGCACGTCCGGTGAATGCGAATCTGGTTAAAGTGGACGAAAACAAAATTGCGCAAGCTCCAGTCGAGCGCAACGTGCCTGTGCAGCCAGTAAAGCAAAGCGTGCTCGGCGCCGGGCGCCCGACACCAGTGCACCCCACCACCGCGGTGGAGAACCGGCAGGTTGTCGCGACCAGGACGCCGACTGCGCCACGACCTTCATTTGAACAGCGGCAAACCGCGAATGTGCGCACGGAAACCCCGGGACGCCCCGTGCCCGCTCCTCGCACTGAGAGCCAGCCGCCACGTCCGCAGGTGAACACGCATCTGGAGGAGCAAGGTACGCCTGAGCCTTCTCATGCCGAAGTGACACGTCCTGGCGGCACGACGCAAGTGCCACGCCCGCAGGTCGGGAACGTTCCACGGCCACCCGTTGGCGAAGGTGGACATCCTTACGTGCGGCAAGCGCCTCCCGTGCAGGAGAACCCGCAGCGGCAGCAAAGCGAAGAGCGGAAATTCCAGACATGGCAGCAGCAGCGTCCGGCTGGCAGAACAGAAGCGCCGCGACCCGCACCGCCTCCGCACGTGGAGCGGCCCCACAAGTAATCGAGCGCGACGAGCATGCCAGAGCTTTACAGGCCTGGCATGTTCGTTCTTTCCCGGTGTTTGCGACACAAAGGCGAAGTCATCCGCGATACACTTCAAAAGAGCTATGCAGGTACGGGTGCTTTTTTTCGGTGTGCTGCGCGAAATCGCGGGTCAGAGCGCGGATATGCTCGACCTCTCGGAAGCTGCCACACTGAAGGATGTGCTCGCTCATTACCAGGCCAGCATGCCCGGATTCCACCCACTCGTAGACTCATTGGCGATGTCGATCAATAAGGAGTACGCCCGTCCAGAAGCCCAACTGCACCCCGGCGACGAAGTCGCGCTGCTCCCTCCAGTTAGCGGAGGCTCGGCAGATGCAGTTCTTAAAGGCGTAAGTCGCGTCGAGATCGTTCACGAGAAGATAGATACAGCGACTCTTGTGGAAGAGCTCAAATGTCCCGCCGACGGTGCCGTAGTTACGTTCGAAGGGGTTGTGCGGGATAACAGCCGCGGCCGGCGCACTCTGTTTCTCGATTATGAAGCGTACGAAGAAATGGCTGTTAAGCAGATGAATGGATTAGTGGAGAGCGCGCTGGCACAGTTTCCCATTCGGCAGGTCAAGATTGTGCACCGCCTGGGACGCTTGTACGTCGGCGAGACCAGCGTCCTGATAGTGGTTGGATCAGCGCATCGTGCGGCGGCCTTCGATGCCTGCCGCTGGGTAATTGACACGCTCAAGCGTACCGTACCCATCTGGAAGAAAGAGCATTTCGAGGACGGAGCGGTATGGGCCGACGGGGAACCGTTTCCTGCTGACATTCAGCAATCCCCGTGATTTAAGAAAAGCCTGCATCTAAGCTTTCAGGAGATTCTCAGTATTGGGTCCGGCTGCCTTCTCATCCCGAGCAAGCTTCTGCGCGCCCAGGGACCTTGGCATGCCGCGCCAGCTTGAGGTGCAGGAGCGAGGTCAGAGCCGCGCGGGGAAATCCCCCATGAAACAACATAGACGCTTGAGCCGCAGCAATAGCGCGGTTATCTCGGTTGCGAATTTTATTCTGTTTGTCACGGCCCTCGGTTCCCTGTGTGTAGCGCAGATACCCAAACCACCGTGGGCATCGAGCGCTTCCGCCGATGCGAAAGATTCGAGCGCATCCCAGACAGATACTACCTTCAAAGTTAATGTGAAACTTGTGAATGTGTTCGTCACAGTGACTGATGAGCATGGCGCACCTATCGGTGGTCTGACAAAGGATAATTTCGAAGTTCAGGAAGACGGTGCACCACAAACTATTGCCGTCTTCGGCAAGGAATCCGCTCTGCCGTTATCCATTGTGATGGACATCGATACCAGCTTAAGCACGCGCAAGGATTTGCCGCTAGAACTGAACTCGGCGCGACATTTTGCGCATGCCATTCTGCGCCCGGTCGACGCACTCTCTCTGTTCGAGTTTGGGGAAGTGGTCAACGAACTTGTGAGGTTTACTTCCGATTTGAAGACGATCGACCGCGGTATCGATCATCCCCGGTTCGGTGCGGGGACAGCTCTGTACGATGCTGTATACCTCGGCTCAAGGTCGCTGCAGACCCGGCAAGGCAGAAAAGTGATGGTAGTGATCACGGATGGCGGCGATACAGTCAGCCGAGTGGATTATCAGCAAGCGCTTCGTGCGGCGCAGGAGGCGGAAGCGATTGTCTACAGCGTCATCGATGTTCCAGTTGAAGCCAGCGCCGGGCGCGACACCGGCGGCGAACATGCTCTTATTCAACTTTCCGAGGACACCGGAGGAAAGTACTTCTACGCAACCTCGGTGCCAGAACTGGATGAAGCGTTTCACAAAATAAGCGACGAACTCCGAACCCAATATCTGCTGGCGTACTACCCGACGCAGCGATTGGCAAACTCTGATTTCCGCCGCGTTCAAGTCAAAGTCAAAGGCTTCTCTTCGGATGGTCGACTCGTGGTTCGTCACCGCACCGGGTACTACACAACGAAATCGAAATCTTAGTCCTGTGTAGCTGGTGTTATGTTTCACCCGCAACATTCAAAAACAATTCACTTTTCCGGAGCTACATACAGTATCTGGAATTACGCGACGTGTTTCGGCCTTATCGCAATCGTGCTGTGATCCATCTAAGTTACTGAAATATCGATAACAAACTAAGTGTCTGGACCCGTGCCACAACATTGGTGGCAGAATTGCACACCAGCCCCCTACAGCAGCAGCACAGGTCTGTGGGGTGATGGAAAAACAAAAGTGGTTCCAGTCTTGTGCGTATCCCGTTTGAGCGTTTGTGGGCGCCAGTAACTTTTTAATTCTTCGCAAAAATAAATGGATTCTGAGGAGGCAACGATGTTGCGGAATTCCTGTTTCGCACGCACCTTTTTGTTTTTCGTTTTGATGTCAGTGCTTTGTCTGACTTCAGTGAGCTTGCTGGGGCAGACAACAATCTCTACCGGCAGCATTCAAGGAACAGTTACTGACCCGTCGGGAGCCGTGGTGGGCGGCGCAAGAGTTTCCATCACGAACAAGGCAACGGGACAGACG
>JAFAGX010000068.1 GCA_019237515.1 Acidobacteriaceae bacterium | reverse complement strand
CTTGATTACAGCCAGTCCTTGGGGGCGCACGCGACCGTTCTCGACCCAAACAAGTGAATAACCGTTCGACCCGTAAATCTTCGCAACCTCTGTTTTGTAGGGCGTAAAGTCGGGCCAGCGAAGATCCGGATTCCGGGCGGAGTCCACGATGCCGTGGAGCGCGGAAACACCCGACGTAGATAACGTCTGCTCTCGAACAGCTGGCGGCTGCCCTCCGACCACCGCTGGGGAAGTTTCCCCGCTCGCAACTAAAATGACCGCAACGGCTACGCTCACGAGAACGATGATCCACTGGGACCGATAGACAGGATTCCTCATCGAAGCCTCCGCTCGATGTTTATTTTGAGTCTCCAAAGCAGTTCGAGGTTCCTCTAAAGTGAAGGACGACCTTCATCAACAAGGACCACGTCTGGAAAGGGCCTCTGAGGAACTCGATCATGAGCCAGCTGGAAACTATATTGCGCCATCGCGTGAATGACGATGCTTTGGACACGATTTTTCGCACCGCCCGAACCTACAACGGATGGCTCGACAAGCCTGTTTCGGACGAGACGGTCCGGGAACTTTATGAGCTGGTCAAGCTGGGACCGACCAGTGCCAATTCGATGCCTGCCCGTTTCCTTTTCTTGCGGACGAAAGCTGCCAAGGACCGGCTACGGCCGGCGCTGGCTGCAGGCAATGTCGAGAAGACGATGTCCGCGCCTCTGACCGTGATCGTGGCTTACGATCTTCGCTTCTACGAAAAACTCGCCAAGCTCGCTCCCCACAATCCGGCATTCCGGGAGCTGTTTCGGGACAACGCGGAGTTGGCGGAAGTAACGGCGCGGCGGAATGGCACCCTCGAGGGAGCATATCTCATCCTCGCGGCCCGGGCCCTGGGATTAGATTGTGGGCCGATGTCGGGGTTCGACAATGCCAAGGTCGACGAGGAGTTCTTCGGGGCAGGGGCAGAACGCAAGGGATTGTCCGAAGAATATGTGCCCGGTAGCGTTAAGTCGAATTTCCTCGTCAACATCGGCTATGGCGATCCCGCTTCGCTCCGCCCTCGTTCGCCGCGCCTGGATTTCGACGAGGTCTGCCACCTGCTCTGAACCGTTGGATGGTTCTGATAATGCAGGTGTCCGTCGTCCGGTTGAGGAATGGAACGGCTACAGATCGGGCAAACCGATACCAAGGTATCAGAGATACCTTGGTTCAATTGCTTCGCTCCGCCCATTTCTGGTGTCATCGCTTATCAAGAACTCGCATCTTTTCCTATAGAACTCCACCCAACTCCAAAAACTGTGGATGAGGATCCCCGAATGAGCACAAAGACGTTGACGCGCCCCGATGCCGCAAAAGTCGTTCCCTTGGCGCCGAAGCCACCGGACATTACGAAACTTCTCGAGCAGTATGGAACGGGAACGATTCGATTCGCCGGAACCGAGGACGCGCTCTACGACCGGCACCTGGTGTTTGACCGGGCCATCGACCCGAAGGTGGCGAGCGCCCGCGAGCGCTTCGAAGCCGTCTCCCATGCCGTACGGGATGTTCTGGCCCAGCGCTGGGTCAAAACCAAAACCACCTACGAGCAGCAAAATGCCAAACGCATCTATTACCTTTCCATGGAGTTCCTGCTGGGACGATCGCTGTCCAATAACCTCACGAACCTGTTGCTTGATCCCGTCATCCAGCAAGTCGTCAAAGAGAAAGCTATTGATTGGCCGGAGTTGATTGAGGAGGAACCGGATGCGGGACTGGGAAACGGAGGCCTGGGCCGCCTTGCGGCCTGTTTCCTCGACTCGATGGCCACGATGGAATTGCCTGCGACAGGCTATGGTCTGCGCTACGAGTACGGCATGTTCCGACAGTCGTTTGTGAACGGCTGGCAGCAGGAAAATCCCGACAACTGGCTGCGCGACGGGGATCCATGGGAGATCTGCCGCCGACACGAGAAGGTGGATATCAAGCTGAACGTCACCTTCAAACTGCGCGACGGACGGGTCGAGGTGATACCCGATCGGCCATCGACCCTGTTCGGAATTCCGTTTGACCGTCCCGTCGTTGGCTACGGGGGAAAGACCATCAATACCCTACGCCTGTGGGCTGCGGCGGCTGCCGATTTCTTTGATTTTCAGGAATTTGGCACAGGCGATTTCGTGGGTGCGCTGGGCGGGACACTGGAAGCCGAATCGCTGACCCGAGTGCTCTATCCCGATGACTCGACCACTGCCGGACAACAGCTGCGTTTCGTGCAGGAGTACTTCCTGGTCGCGTGTTCTCTGGCGGATTTGATTCGGCGGTTTCTTCGCCACAACAGCGATTGGTCAAAATTGCCCGAGAAGGCTGCCATCCAGCTCAACGACACACATCCGTCCATGGCAGTCGCGGAACTGATGCGCATTCTCGTGGACGATGCGCATCTGGGCTGGGATGAGGCGTGGGAATTGACCACGAAGACGTTGGGCTACACCAACCACACATTGCTGCCCGAGGCTCTGGAGAAGTGGCCGGTCGCATGGTTTGAAACGCTCGTTCCCCGCCAGCTTGAGATCATCTACGAAGTCAACCGGCGCCTGCTCGACCAAGTGCGGGAGCGCTTTCCGAACGATGAAGGACGCGTTGAGCGCATCAGCCTGGTAGAAGAGACGAGTCCCCGCAAGATTCGCATGGCCAATCTTGCCATTGTCGGTTCGCACTCGACCAACGGCGTCGCCGCAGTCCATTCCAAATTGTTGCGGACGACCACGGTGAAGGATCTGGCTGATATGTTTCCCGAGCGTTTTAACAATAAGACGAACGGGGTCACGCCGCGCCGCTGGCTGCACCAGTCAAATCCCAGCCTGGCGCGGGTGATTACCTCGGCTATCGGCGAAAACTGGATCGGCAACCTCGACCAGCTTCGTGATCTCAAAGCGTTGGCCGGAGATTCCGGGTTTCGGCAAGCGTTTCTCGGAGCGAAGCGCGAGGCGAAGGTGTGCTTTGCCGACTGGCTGAAGCGAACCTCAGGGCAGGTCGTTGATCCCGACACGATCTTCGACAGTCAGATCAAGCGCATTCACGAATACAAGCGGCAATTGCTGAATGCGTTGCGCATCATCGTCGTTTATAACCGGCTGCGGGAAAATCCCAATTTGGAGATGGTGCCCCGCACGTTCTTTTTCGCCGGAAAAGCAGCGCCCGCCTATCGGCTGGCGAAACTCATCATCAAGTTCATCAATAACCTGGCGGGCACGATCGACAACGATCCCGTGGTCCGTGGCCGCATGAAAGTCGTCTTCCTGCCAGAGTACAACGTGTCATTGGCAGAGAGGCTTATACCCGCCAGTGACGTTTCGAATCAGATCTCGACCGCCGGTTATGAGGCGAGCGGAACCAGCAACATGAAGTTCATGATGAACGGCGCGCTCACGGTCGGAACCCGGGATGGAGCGACGATCGAAATGGCGGAAGAGGCCGGAGAAGAAAATCTTTTTCTGTTCGGGCTCACCGTGGAACAGGTGGAAAACAGCCGCTCCTGGTACAGCCCGCAGTGGCACTACGAACACGAGCCTGAGACTCGCGCCGCCATCGACCTTATCTCTTCCGACTATTTCAGCCACTATGAGCCGGGAGCATTCGAACCGTTGCGCGATACGCTTCTGTTGTTCGGCGACCACTACATGCATCTGGCGGACTTGAAGTCCTACGTCGAAGCCCAGCAGCGGTTGGGCGCGCTCTATCGCGATCGGGGAGCCTGGGCCGAAAAGGCAATCCTGAACGTAGCGAGCTCGGGAAAATTCTCGAGCGACCGTACCATTCACGAATACACAACTCAGATTTGGAAGGTGGATCCATGCCCCATACCTTAGCCCACACCTTGGAACGACAGCCTCAGACAACCGCGCGGGAAGCATGGGTTTCGCCTCTCGCCGGCAAGCCCGCGCCCAAAGAAATGCTGATTGACGTTGCGCGCATGGAAAGAGAGTATTACGAGCACAAGCCCGATGTGGACGACCCCACCCAGCTCGTGAGCTTTGGCACCAGCGGGCACCGCGGGACGCCACTTCATGGCACGTTCAACGAAGCGCACATTCTGGCGATCACGCAGGCCATCTGCGAGTACCGGCGTGGGCAAGCCATCGATGGACCTCTCTATATGGGCAGAGATACTCACGCGGTGTCTGCCCCGGCCGAGCGCACTGCGCTCGAAGTGCTGGCAGCAAACGGGGTTGAGACGATCATTCAGGAAAATGACGGTGTAACGCCAACTCCCGTCATCTCGCGAGCCATTCTCGCTTACAACCGTGGCCGCAAGGATCACCTCGCCGACGGCATCGTGATCACCCCGTCCCACAATCCGCCCGAGGACGGCGGTTTCAAATACGACCCTCCCGAGGGCGGCCCTGCCGACACCGCCGTGACCACATGGGTCGAGAATCGTGCGAACGAACTGCTGCGCGCTGGGAATGCCGGCGTCAAACGCGTGCCCTTCGAAAAAGCGATGCGAGCGGCTACCACTCGGCAGGAGGATTTTGTTCTCCCTTACGTTCGCGATCTGACGAGCGTCGTAGACCTCGATGCCATTCGCGGCGCCCACCTCAAGCTGGGCGTCGATCCTCTCGGCGGAGCGTCGCTCCCCTACTGGGACCCGATTAACGCAACCTATGGATTGAAGGTTGAAGTCGTCAACCGAACCATCGACCCCACCTTCTCGTTCATGACCGTGGATCACGACGGAAAAATCCGCATGGATTGCTCGAGTCCGTATGCCATGGCGAGGCTCGTGGGATTGAAAGATCAGTATCAGGTTGCGTTCGGCAACGACACGGACGCCGACCGCCACGGGATTGTCACCCCGGTTGCCGGCCTGATGAACCCCAACCACTACCTCGCCGTGGCCATTCGATATCTGGTGACGCATCGGCCCGAATGGCGGCCGACGGTTGCGGTTGGAAAGACAGTAGTGAGCAGCAGCCTAATTGACCGTGTGGTCGAAAAACTCGGCCGTGAGTTGCGTGAAGTTCCGGTTGGCTTCAAGTGGTTCGTGTCGGGACTGATTGACGGCTCGTATTGTTTTGGAGGAGAAGAAAGCGCAGGAGCCAGCTTTCTGCGCCGGGACGGCACCGTGTGGACTACTGACAAAGATGGTTTGATTATGGTTCTGCTGGCAGCCGAGATTGCGGCCCGCACGGGCAAGGACCCTGGCCAGCACTACCAGGAAATCACGGCGGAGTTCGGCACGCCCTACTACACGCGCATCGACGCGCCCGCGACTCCGGAGCAAAAGCGAAAACTTTCCGCGCTCTCGCCCGACTCGGTCAAAGAGTCGGAATTGGCGGGCGAACCAATTACGGCCAGGCTGACCCAGGCACCGGGTAATCAGGCTCCCATCGGTGGGCTGAAAGTCGTGACCAAAAACGGCTGGTTCGCGGCGCGTCCCTCGGGCACCGAAAACATCTACAAGATCTATGCCGAGAGCTTCGTAAGCCCGTTGCATCTGGATGCCATCGTGAGCGAGGCGGAAAAGATCGTGCATAATGCCTTAGGTGGGCTCAGCGATGACCAGTAATGGCGGACCCGCGGGTGTTCCGCCATTTCCGCCGGGATACCGTGCTTCGGGAGTATTACTGCATGTTACGTCCCTGCCCTCGCCGTGTGGCATCGGCGATCTGGGATCGGCGGCATTTTCCTGGATCGATCGCCTGCACAGTGCCGGCCAGCGATGGTGGCAGGTGCTGCCGCTCGGTCCCACGGGCTACGGAAATTCTCCGTATCAGTCGATGTCATCGTTCGCGGCCAATCCTGCATTGATCAGCCCTGATTCTCTCCTCTCGGAAGGACTGCTAAAGACGGCGGATTGCGAAGTTGAGTTCCCATCCGATGCTGTCGACTACGACGCCGTAATTCCTTTTAAGACCCGCCTGCTCGAAACCGCCTGGAGGAATTTCAGGGCGGGGGCGCGCAAGGATTTGCTCGCGGCCTATGATGAGTTCCGCTCGCAACAGGAGCATTGGCTCGACGACTACGCGCTCTTCGCGGCGCTCAAGATCAGATATCACGGGGAGCATTATCTCAACTGGCCGGAAGAACTCGTCGAGCGCCAGAGCGGCGCTTTGGCCAAGGCCCGACGGGAATTGGCGGATCCCATCGACCAGATCCGCTTCGCGCAATTTCTCCTGTTCCGCCAGACCGACCAGCTCAAGCAGTATGCCCACTCGAAGGGCGTGAAGCTGATCGGAGACTTGCCGTTTTTCGTTTCTCCAGACTCGAGCGATGTTTGGGCGAAACCGCAATATTTTCTCCTGGATGAACGGCGCCATCCACGCTTCGTCGCCGGCGTTCCACCGGACTATTTCAGCGCGGAGGGCCAGTTGTGGGGAAACCCCGTCTATGACTGGGAGGCTCTCGGTGCCACCGGTTTTCGGTGGTCGATCGAGCGTTTGCGCGCGCTTTTGGCGCATGTGGATGCGATTCGCCTGGATCACTTTCGGGGATTCGCCGCGGCGTGGCACGTTCCCGCGGGTGCTCCAACCGCACAGTCAGGCAAATGGGTCGCGGGACCTGGCTCGGCATTTTTCGAAGCGGTACAAAAAGAACTCGGCAGCCTTCCTTTCATCGCCGAAGATCTGGGATTGATCACACCCGACGTCCACGCGCTGCGCGACCAATTCCAGTTACCTGGCACCCGCGTCCTGCAGTTCGCCTTCGACGGACACCCCGATAATCCGTATCTTCCCGCGAACTTTGTCGCGAACACGGTCGTCTACACGGGCACACACGATAATGCTCCCACCCGGGAATGGTATGAACAATTGCCCGAGTTCGAGCGGCAGAACTTCTGGAACTACTTGAAACGCGCACCCGGCCCCAGTGAGGATGCCGCTCCTTTGCTGGTAGATGTGGCGTGGAATTCAACGGCAGCATTGGCGGTTGCGCCTCTGCAGGATCTTCTGAATCTTGGAACACAGAGCCGCATGAACATCCCTGGCCGCCCGAGCGGGAACTGGCGCTGGCGATTCCCGGGGGACCTCGCGTCGCTCGAGGATTTTCGCTGGTTGCGGGACCTGACGGAAATCTCGAAGCGCGTGGAACCGGAAACGATCGATCCGCAAACCATCGATCCGGAAAAGATCGATGAACCGAAGAACTCGAAGCCTTCCGGTGACCCAATCGTCACGGTAAGCGAGGCAGTGTGAGCCACTCCATCGACGAGTTACGCGCAACGCTCGATCGCGATCCCACGAGCGCCTTCCGCGAACCGGCAAAAGCCGCGAGCTGGGAGCAGGTCGAGGGCAGCCCACTGCCGCTCGGCTCGACCTGGATCGAAGAGGAGCAAGCTTTCAATTTCGCGGTCTGTGCGGAGGACGCGGAAAGCGTGACGTTGTTGCTGTACGCACCACCCGAACTGGTGACTCCGGCCTTGGTCTACCGTTTCGACTTCTTGCGCAACAAATCGGGCCACATCTGGCATTGCCGGATCCCGATCGCCGATATCGGCGAGTGCCGCTACTATGCGTACTCGGTCGCGGGAGAAGATTTGCCCGGCGTTCACAGCTTCGATCCGCAGAAGGTCCTGCTCGATCCATACGCGACAGCGGTCTTTTTCCCACCCGAATTTGACCGCAGGTTCGCGATGCGGGAGGGATCGAACGCCGGGAGGGCACCACTTGGAGTCCTCGCGGGGCCGCGAGCGGAGTTTGATTGGGGAAAGACCAGAACCCCGCGTCACGAGGCCGATGCCGTTATTTACGAACTCCATGTAAAAGGCTTCACCGCGAATCCGAACTCCGGCGTCGATCCATCCAGGGCGGGGACCTATCGAGGGCTGGTCGACAAGATCCCTTATCTGAAGGATCTCGGCGTGACGGTGGTCGAATTGATGCCGGTATTCCAGCGCGATCCGCAGGAAGACGACTACTGGGGCTACATGCCTTTGAACTTCTTTTCTCCCCACGCGCAATACGCAAGCGACCGTGACCATGAACAGCACCTTGAATTCAAGAACATGGTGAAGGCGTTTCATGAGGCGGGAATCGGCATCGTGCTGGATGTGGTCTACAACCACACCTGCGAAGGCGATCACCGGGGCCCGATCTACAGCTACAAGGGATTTGGCAGCGCGAGCTATTACATGATGACCTCCGATCCGGCGAACCCTTACGCGAATTACTCGGGCACCGGAAACACCTTGAATTTCGGCAGGAGTCACGTGCGCAAGATGGTGATGGACAGCCTGCGTTATTGGAAAAAAGAGATGCACATCGACGGCTTCCGTTTCGATCTGGCCTCGGTATTCAGTCGCAACGCCGATGGATCGCTGAACTGGGGACACGCTCCGATTTTTGCAGAAATCGCCGGCGATCCGGAACTGGGCCCACTACGTCTGATCGCTGAGCCCTGGGACACGGGAGCGTACCAACTCGGGCGGGGCTTTCCCGGCATTACGTGGCTGCAGTGGAATGGCAGGTTCCGCGATGACGTGCGCCGGTTTGTGAAAGGCGATGGCGGGATGGTTGCCGACCTGATGCGGCGGATCTACGGAAGCGACGATTTTTTCCCCGACAACCGCGGCGATGCCTATCACGCCTATCAGAGTGTCAACTACATCGCTTCACACGACGGATTCACACTCTACGATCTGGTCTCCTATAACGAAAAGCATAATTGGGCGAACGGCCAGAATAACCAGGACGGGATGACCGACAACTACAGCTGGAACTGCGGATATGAAGGAGATCGAGGCGCCCCCGCCGAAGTGCTCGCGCTGCGGCGGAAACAGGTGAAGAACTTCTTTTGCCTGCTGATGCTCTCAAACGGAACTCCCATGTTTCGAGCCGGAGATGAATTCCTGAATACGCAATTCGGCAACAACAATCCTTATAACCAGGACAATATCACCGGATGGCTCGACTGGTCCCAGCTCGAGTCGAATCATGACATTTACCGCTTCTTCAAAAGCATGATCGCCTTCCGCAAGAGTCACCCGACCCTTTGCCGCAGCCGCTTCTGGCGGGAGGATGTCGACTGGTACGGAACTGGTCAGGCGGCCGACTTGTCTTCTAGTTCTCACAGCCTGGCGTTCTGCCTCCACGGGGCATCGCAAAATGACCAGGACATCTACGTCATGATCAATGCCTACTGGGAACAGTTGGAGTTTCACATCCAGGAAGGCACGGCGCGAGAGTGGACCAGAATTGTCGATACCGGGTTATCAAGCCCAGACGATTTCTCCTCTTCCGGGGAACCTCTGGAAGCGTTGAGTTATCTCGTGGCGCCGAGATCCGTGGTGGTCCTCGTCCGGATGAACTAGACAGAGAAGCTGCTGGCCGTCTTCAATAGTCGATCATCTGTACATCTTTTCGGCCATGCTCCGAGTGTCATTTCCGGATTCGGTGATCAAACCTGAAGCCAGCAACGACGAGTACAAAACTTGTTCCGCGCGGAACCAGTCGACTTCAGGCGAACCGAAGGGGCGGCCCCTCTCTTCCCAGAGCTGGTAAGCGAGTTTCGCCACAAACTCGTGCCGATCCTCGCCTAGAAAATCGGTCGTGAGCTCGATCGGTTGTCCTGCAAGCCTGTTCATCTGATTGTGCTCTAGCGCGCTAGAGCTAGCCCGGGTCACGCCGCTGCTTTGCGATGACCAGCTCTTTTTGACCCTTGGTCCTGTCTCGCATGGATGTCCAAGAATTGCTTCAACGCCACCGCGTTGTTGTGCTCCGTATCGTGCGCACTGTAAACGAGTGTTACCGCGCCCTGTTTGGCCGCCTGCTCAATTGTTTGGCATGCCTCAGCGTTTTGTTCTAATTCGTGGAAGTAGCGTTGGCGGAATTCTTCCCACCGGGCTGGGTCGTGCCCGAACCATTTCCTCAAGACGGTACTTGGACCAAGTTCTTTTAGCCATGCGTCAAGGTGAATCGCTGCCTTCTTGACTCCGCGCGGCCAGAGCCGGTCTACCAGAAAGCGCTTGCCGTCCTCCACACTGGGTTTGTCGTAAACACGCTTCAAATGAATCATGGAAGTTCTCCAGGGTCGCCTACGGTATTTCGGTAGTCGGCCCGTGTTGGAATTTCCGGGGTATTCTTCTCACGCAAGCGTTCTTAGAGTGTCGACCTGATCTCGCCAACGTGCGAGCGCCCGCTCACGATCGTGCAGCCGGAAGGTGACTCCGCTCGTGACGTCAGCGTAGGTGGCACGATGCTCATGGACCGACTCAATCTTCACACGAAACACAGTCAGGTCGAGCTTGGTCTGGTGCTCCGCTTCGAGCGCTGCATGGCCGCACATCTCAAGCACGGCGCCGTTTGCTACCAGCGCCAGAGTCAGGCGGCCGTCACGGCGAAGGTTCTGCGTCGTGTGCGAGTGAGGCCATGTGGCAACGAGAAGCTCAGACGGATTTACCGCCAAGACCTCGCCGATGCTGAGCTGTGCGGCGTGCGGCCAGCCATCTTCTCCGACCGTAATCAGACGAATCGCCTCGCCCGATCGCGTTTCGAGGTCTGTCCCGTTTATGGTCTTTACGACATCAGCAGGGAGCGCCTTCGAGTGGACGGGCGCTGTGTATACATTTTCGCTATTTTTCATGAGTCACCTCTTGATGAAAGTCTGGTGCTGATTACAAAAAATAGAGGAGCACACCATGAACATCGTCATGATGTCTCCTCGTTTTCAGGGTGGGCGATCGCCGGCATGATCGGGATATCCCCGAGGTGTTCGGGCTTGATCTTGAATCTTTTCGGATAAAGCTTGGGATCGGTAATCGTAGCCGGCTCCGAGGAGCGCCATGTGAACAAGCAGGTGTGGCAACCATAAAGAGTCCATACTCCCTTGACCGGCGATTCGAATCGAATCTTTACCGTTTTGGACTCGCATCGAGGACAGATTGACGGACTGTAATCTGACATAGTCAGTTTTCCTTCTCACTCCAAAGCACTTTTTACTTTCTCTTCAGCAACGCCTGCAGCTTTGGCAACCATTCCTTCGCTTCGGGCGGATCCACAACCTGCATCGAATATTCGCCGTGATTCTCCGGCGGTGCCGGCGTTGTCGCGTCGATAATGAGCTTGTGTGAAATTCCCGGCGGTTGGGAGCCTGGGTCGAGCTGGAGGATCGACAGCTCGGGTATGACGACGACGTCATATTTCGGATTGACTTTCGTGGATATAGCCCACAGAACCTGGTTGAGATTGTAGGGATCGACGAACTCGTCGACGACAATCACCACCTTCGCGTAGCCAACGCCGTGAGGCGTCGTCATCACCGCCATGCCGACCGCCTTGCCAAAGCCCCCCACTCGCACCTTGGTCGAGACGATTACGATCAACCCGTGCGTGTACAACGCGTTGACCGACTCGACTTCGGGGAACTTCTCCTTTAACTGCACGTAGAGCGGCGGGCAGGTGTTGAGGAAGATGTAATCGATCTCGGTCCAGGGCATACCGATCGAGGTGTATTCATAGACCGGCTCCTTGCGATGCCACACCTTAGTAATCACGACGGAAGTCATGTTCCGCAGGCCCGAAAGGTGTCCAGTGAATTCGCCATAGGGCCCGTCCGGTTCGCGAACCCCTGGAAGAACGTGACCTTCGAGCACGTATTCCGAACCCCAGGGAACTTGCAGGCCGTTTTTAAGCGTGAGGATTGGGTAAGGCTCCTCGCGCAAGGCGCTCGCCATTTTGTACTCATCCTGGCCGTAAAGCAGGGGCATCGCAGCCACGATGCTGATCACCGGATCGTTGCCG
>JAFAGX010000006.1 GCA_019237515.1 Acidobacteriaceae bacterium | reverse complement strand
CCTTCGTCAACGCCTTGCGGCCCAAACAGAATGCTCTCTACCGCCTTCGTGTCCGAAACGCAGAGCCAAATGACTTCGGCATCCCGGGAAGCTTCGGCCGGAGAGCTCGCCGTACGCGCCCCCTCCACGTCCTTGCCCTGGGTACGGTTCCACACCGCGACCGTGTGACCGGCCTTAACCAGATTGGACGCCATCGGACGTCCCATAATTCCCAAACCTAAGAAAGCGACTCGCATACTTGCTCCTGCAGATGATTAAACTCAAAACAAGAATTAGAAATGACAGCATCAAGACGGTCAAGCAATACCGCCACAATTTGCTTTAAAATTAGGGACAACTCCACCTGATTGCTGTCCATCTGAGCACTTGGGCAGTAAACGTTTTTTGCTGGTTGGAGAATAAGGTCGGCTCGAACGTTTCCGATCCCCCGATGTTAAAAGCGAGCCTGAAAAATCCTGCTCTTCGCAAGCGCGCCCGAGCTTTCGGACGCCTGGTTCGGCACTCCGCCGTTAGCCCTCGAACCGGCGAAACCCACAAACCTACGCTGGTCAGCAACGGACAAATGGGTGTCACCTTTATCGGCCACGCCAGTTTTTTCTTGCAAATCGGCGGGCAGAACGTTGTCATCGATCCTAACTTTGCACGCTGGCTCTTCGTCCTGAAGCGTATACGGAAGCCGGGAGTTCAGATTCGCGATCTCCCCGGCATCGATGTGGTTCTCGTGACCCACGCCCACTTTGATCATTTGCACCGCCCCTCTCTGCGCGCGATTGCCCAACACGCCCGCAGGCGGGACAAAGCACCGGTCATCGTTGTCCCGACGCATGTCCTGGACCTGGTTTCTGATCTCGGGTTCAGCGATGTCGTCGAACTGGATTGGTGGAACAGCTATCGCCATCGCAACCTCACGATCACGCATGTACCTTCCCGCCATTGGGGTGCTCGAATCCTCAAGGATTCGCATCGCGGCTACGGCGGATACGTCCTCCGGGCTGGACGGCATTCGGTTTACCACGCGGGCGACACGGCTTATTTCCCCGGGTTTCGCGAAATTGGACGACGCTTGGCGCCCGAGCTGGCCTTACTCCCAATCGGCGCTTACAATCCTCCGCAATTTCGCAATGTTCATGCCGATCCGGGTGATGCTACCCGCGCTTTTATTGACTTGAACGCGCGATGGATGGTGCCCATGCATTACGGAACTTTCCGCCTCTCGCATGAACCAATTGAGGAACCTTTGCAGCTGCTCGAGCAGGAGGCGAAGGCCCGCGGAATCGAAGACCGCGTTTTGGTGCTTGAAGAGGGGATTACGCAGTTTTTCTAGTAGGCAAGCAGGATTCGCAAATCTCTCAGGTTATTTCCTGTCGGGCCGGTAAGGATCGAGTCGCCCAAGGCTTGAAAAAAAGGATACGCGTCGAATCTGCTGAGATGGTCTAGAGGATTCATTCCTGCAGCTTTGGCTCGGTCTATCGTTGTGCCATCTGCAATAGCACCCGCCGCCGGACTGTTTCCATCCACGCCGTCGCTCCCGGCGCTAAGAACCGAAATGTTTTCGCCAGCGATCCTCAACGCGCAAGCTAGCGCGAATTGCTGGTTTCGGCCACCCAAACCGGGATTTGTGACTTTCACAGTGATTTCGCCGCCCGACAGCAAGCAAACGCGTTCAGCCTTCCTTCGCAGTTCGCGCAATCTATCAACCAGATACTCGGCAGCTCGGACGTAGTCCCAATCATCACAGCTGTTGTCCACTGCAACGGTGAACCCGTTTTTCTGCGCCTCGGCTTTGGCCGCTTCGATAAGCGAGGCATTGGACAACACTGTCCACCAGCGGCTGTGGTGAAATGCGGGATCATCCGTCTTGGGCGTTTCCTCCAAGCTGTGGGTGCGAAAGTCGGCCCGAACCGATTCCGGAAATTGGTCGATGATCCCATGCTGGGCTGCGATCCTGTAACAGTCTTCAACTGAGCTGGAATCAGGCATCGTCGGGCCGGATGCCACCGCGTCTGGAACATTGTCGGGAACGTCGGAAACGAGAAGGGAAACTTGTCTGGCCGGATACGCGGCCTGAGCCAGTCTGCCGCCCTTGACTGCTGATAAATGTTTGCGAATCGCGTTCATCTCGGCAATGGGCGCGCCCGAATGGACCAGCACCCGGTACGTAGCGATGAGATCATTCAGCGAAATGCGCTCGTCGATCGGTCTCTCAACAATCGAAGATCCGCCGCCGCTCAACAAAAAAATTATCAGCGAGCCTTCATTCTGAGCGCTTAGCGATTTGAGTATGGCTTCCGCCGCCCGGATGGATTCCTGGTTCGGGGTGGGATGCCCGCCACGGAAATAGCGGAAGCCACGCAGTTGCGGACCGGGATCGAGGCAGGTGGCGATGATGCCTTCAAACCGGTCGCCGGCCTGGGTCTGCAATGCCTGAGCCATGGTGTGTGCGGCTTTACCAATCGCCACCACGAATATCCGCTGATATGAGGAGAGATCGTAGAGGTCATCGCGGATGCGCAGCACGCCGCGCTCGCAGTGCACCTGCCGGCCAAAGGAACGCGCGATGCTGGATTCGGCCAGCGCATGCGCGAACACTGTACGCGCCACCGACTTCATTTGCGTGATCGGTTCTTCGCTGGCCTCGTCACTTGGCATGCGGTGGATTATAGAAGCGAGCGGAAATCCGTTGCAGCTACTGACTACTGACTACTGTTTCTCGCACCCAATGTTCGATGATTTCTCGCAGCTCTTTCAGTCGTCCTGCAAAGAAATGATCTCCACCTTCAATGAGCACTAGCTTCTTCGGTTCGGAAACCGACTCCAGCAACTGCTCCAGTTGCATTTTCGGTCCGAACTGGTCACGAGCACCGCTCACGAATAGCTTGGGCTTCGTACACTGCTGCAGGAAGGTCAAATCATAAATTGGCTCATCCGCAGGAACCACGGGCAAACCTAACCCGATGACGCCCTTTACGCGCTGGTCTGCGCAAGCTGCCTGCAAACCCACCGCAGCGCCAAATGAAAATCCAGCAAAAACTAACGGCAGATGAAACTCGCGATCCAGCCAATCGAGAGCGGCCCGCACATCATCCACTTCACCAAACCCGTTATCGTGATCACCCTCGCTTAGCCCTGTTCCGCGAAAATTGAAACGCAGAACGGGAAACCCGAAGCTGTGCAGGGCTTTCATGGCGTGAAAAACAACTTTGTTGTGCAGCGTCCCGCCATACAGCGGGTGAGGGTGACACACTAAAGCTGCGTGGCTGGCGGTCTCGTTGCCCTGGTTGACCAATGCCTCGAGTCGTCCCGCCGGACCCTCGATGAACAGTGAACGGATCGTGGAATTCTGGCCCACACGACACAGTAACAAACTTTCTAGACTGCTGTGCAAACGGAAGCTAACTCGACGATGAATGTTACTGATCGAGTCCTCAGTGAGTTATGCTGTCCGCCATGGACGTCGTTTCCCTCACGCGCCAATTGGTCGATATCGAGTCGATTACCGGCAATGAAGCGCGAGTTGGAGATTTCCTTGACCGTGAACTATCGCGTCTGGGCTATCGCGCGAAAAAAATACCTGTCGAAGGCGATCGCTGCAACGTTTGGGCGACTTCCACGCAGCAAGCAAAACCGGCAATCGTGTTCTCCACCCACATGGATACGGTGCCGCCCTTCATACCATCATCTGAAGATGCGACCCGAATTTACGGACGCGGTTCGTGCGATGCCAAGGGAATCATTGCAACGCAAATCGCAGCCGCCGAGCGACTTCGCGCAGAAGGAATCTACGTTGGTCTGCTTTTTCTGGTCGGGGAGGAACGGGACAGTCTGGGCGCGAAGGTCGCCAATGAGCAAGCATTCGGCAGCAAATTCCTGATCAACGGTGAGCCAACTGAAAACCGCCTCGCATCGGCCTCCAAGGGAACGCTGCGTGTTGAGATCATCGCCAGCGGAAAAATGGCCCACTCAGCTTATCCCGAACTCGGCGAATCTGCTATCGACAAGTTGCTTGACGCCGTGAGCCGACTCAGGGCCATGAAGCTGCCTTGCGACCCTGAAATCGGCCCATGCACTTTTAACATCGGTGTCATTGACGGAGGCCGGGCCCCAAATGTCATTGCGGATCATGCCCGCGCTCAGCTTTTGTATCGTCTTGTCGGTCCGGCCGAGCAGCTTCGAAGTGAAATTGAACGAACCATTTCGGGTGTGGCTCGCGCGGAATTCGTCCTGGAAATTCCTTTTGTTCGTCTGCATAAGCTGGACGGGCTAACTACCATGACGGCGGCCTTCACCACCGACATCCCTTGGCTCGGTAATTGGGGTACGCCGCTGCTCATCGGTCCAGGGTCAATTCACGTTGCGCATACGCAGGGTGAGTACGTGGAGAAAGAACAGCTGCATCAGGCAATTGATCTCTACTGCCGGATCGCGCGGGACCTTTCGAAATCTTAAGTTCAAGAGAACGCGTCGAGCCCGGCGCGATACACTTGACTTATGTCCACCCAAACCCTCAATTCTCTTTCCAAAGCTTCCTCTGCCTATCTCCGCTCTGCCATGCACCAGCCCATTCATTGGCATGAATGGGGGGACGAGGCCTTCGCCGCCGCACAACGTGAGAACAAGCCTATCCTGCTCGACATCGGCGCTGTGTGGTGCCACTGGTGTCATGTCATGGATCGCGAGTCATATGACAATCCCGAGATCTCGCAAATCGTCAATGATCGTTTCATCGCCGTCAAGGTGGATCGAGATGAACGGCCCGACATCGACAGCCGTTATCAGGTAGCGGTCAGCTCGATCAGCGGTCAAGGCGGATGGCCACTCACCGCATTCCTCACTCCCGACGGCAAGCCTTTCTACGGAGGCACATATTTTCCTCCTGACGATCACTACGGCCGCCCCAGTTTCAAGCGGGTGTTGCTGGCGATCTCCGATGCATACCGCGACAAGCATGGTGACGTTGTAGAGCAAGCCAAATTGGTGGAAAGCGCGATCTCAAACGCCGAGTCGCTGTCCGGTAAAAGCGGGACGTTCTCTCCAACTGTCGTGAAAGTCATCGTGAATTCCGCCATGAAAATGTTTGATCCTGATCATGGCGGCTTCGGCAGCGCGCCGAAGTTTCCTCACCCTTCAGCGATTGACTTAGTGATCGAGCAGTATGTCCATTCAGGCGACGATCAGCTTCGCCAAGTTTTCGTTACAACTCTGGAGAATATGGCTCGCGGTGGTGTTTACGATCAGCTCGCGGGTGGATTCCACCGCTATTCCGTCGACGAACGCTGGGTTGTGCCGCATTTCGAGAAAATGTCTTATGACAACTCCGAGTTGCTGAAGAATTATGTTCACGCCTATCAGGCGACCGGTTCAGACTTCTTCGCCGAGGTGGCCCGCGATATCATCCGGTGGATCGATGAATGGCTCAGCGATCGTGATCATGGCGGGTTTTATGCCTCCCAGGATGCGGATTACTCCATGGACGACGATGGTGACTATTTCACGTGGACCGTGCAAGAAGCGCGCGAGGTTCTCACGGATGAAGAAGCTCAGGTCGCCTGTCTGCATTACGACATCAACGAAATCGGAGAGATGCACCACAATCCAGCAAAAAATGTCCTCTTCGTGCGGGCGTCGGTCGAGGAGATTGCCCGACGCGTGAACCTTCCACCCGAACAAGTTCGGTCCTTGCTGCAATCCGCGAAGCGGAAGATGTATGCCGCCCGCCTGAAGCGCCCAACGCCGTACGTCGATAAGACGGTTTACACGGGTTGGAATGCGCTGTGCATCTCGGCGTATCTGGAGGCGGCAAAAGTGCTGCACTTGGAATCAGCCCGGCATTTCGCTTTGCGCTCGCTGGATCGCATTCTCGCCGAGGCCCGCAACGGTAGAGGATTGCGGCATGTCGTGGCTTATTCCGATGAAACAGCGGAGCATCGCGAACTTCCCGGCGTTTTGGACGATTACGCGTTCACGGTTGTGGCTTGTCTCGATGCCTACGAATCTACGGCGGACTTGAGCTACTTCCAGTTCGCCCACGAGATCGCCAACACAATGTTGGAACTGTTCTTCGATCCCATCGACGGCGGTTTCCTGGACACTCCGCGTAGGTCCGAAGGCAAGGACCTTGGCGTCCTTGGCGCTCCCCGCAAGCCGTTTCAGGACTCTCCCACTCCCGCCGGGAATCCAGTGGCAGCGATCGCTCTGCTGCGCCTCTATGCGTACACCAATGAGCAGACCTATCAGCAAAAAGCCGAGCGCACGCTCGAGCTTGTGGCCGCAGTCGCGGGTCAGTACGGGTTATTCGCGGCCACGTATGGAATAGCGGGGGTGCTCCTGTCGGAGCCCAAAAGTGAAGTTGTCGTGATTGGCAAAGGCGAATTAGCCGAAGAGCTCTGTCGGGAGGCAGTCAAGCCGTATTCTGTCAGAAAAACCGTCCTCAGTTTGGACTTTGAGAAGGCAGTTCCGCAAAATTTGCCGCCAGC
>JAFAGX010000303.1 GCA_019237515.1 Acidobacteriaceae bacterium | reverse complement strand
AGGCGGTAGCAAATTTATTGATGCTCTGCGTGAGAAGAATCCTGAACAAAAATTTGCTTTTATTACTGCATCCCCTATTTTGAAAAAACCGTTCTCGCTCCAGGAGCTTGACGATTTCATGGGTGCGTTCCGACGCCCTGCACACAGCCGCTTTGGCTAGGCAGATGTTCTGATTCGCATGCGGACAGATTTCGTCTGTACTGGAGAGTGCAAAATGCGATCATTTCTGTTCCCGGCCCTGTTGCTATCGGCTACGATTTGCCTTTCACAACGTCAAAATGACGCTCAAGATCCGCATTACGACAAGGCCGTTCAGTGGGTTGATATTCACGTCCCGACGTTTCCGCCTCTCGCCCGCCAAGCCCGAATCTTTGGAACAGTCGCCATCGAAGTACGATTCGACGGGTGCGAACTTGTCCGAGAGAGCTTGCGCGTCGTTAGCGGGCATCGGATGCTGACCGAGGCAGCCCTGCAAAGCCTGAAGCAATCGACACTCCAATGCGGTGACTTTCCTAACGCAACCGCAACCGTGTACTACGAGTTCGTCAATTGCGAACGTCCTGGGTGCGACACAGCGTGCCCACGAGTTGAGGTATTTGGCAGCCATGTTCGGGTCGGAGCCGCACCAGCTTGCGTCGAACCCTAGCGTTCAGCGCGGAGCAAGAGTCGCAACTTTAGAAATCAGGTTTCACACAAAAAGCGGGGGGTGGATGTTGCTGGCAATTCAGGCTTCGATCAGAAACTTTCCGCCGCGCATGATCTGTTGATCATCTACCCAGATATCGAACTTTCTGCCAACCACATCAATATGCGTAGATGAATACCAGTCGGCCCCAGTGTGCTCGCCATAAGGATTTCCAAACGCGATATGAATGCCGGGGAACTTTTCGTCCTGCAGAATCTGCCCAATCACATCTTTAATTTCGATGTTCGTGCCAATGGCGAACTCGCCTACGCGATCGCTGTTTTCGTCGGTGTGGGTGTAGTTCCAAAAATCATTTTGTAATTCGCGATTGGCCGAATGCGCTTCGACAAGCCGGTTGCCCTTTACTTGAATCGTTAATGGCGTTTCACGCAGGTCGCCAAATTTCGCGCACAGCCAATCCCCGACCACGCCATCGATCACGAAAGTTCCGTTAACTTCCCGTGGTGTGGTGAACACTTCGCCGCCGGGGAGATTGCCCCATTTCTCCGGGCTGATCAGGCCACTCGTCTTAAGCCAGCGATAGTTCGGATTCAAGTCGGCGACAAGGTTCGTACCCGCAGGGGTTGTTGCCCGGATGCGTGAGGCTTTTCGCACCATCTCAGCAACTTTGCTGCTGATCCGATCCACTTTCAGAAAATCCGCCCGCATTCCCTCCAGCATGATTTGCCGGTTGATATTCACCATGTGAGCGTGGCGGATCTTGCGCCGGTTCACGACGTCGGTCATTTGCATGCGCGAGCGGAGTTCGTTGGCTTGTGCCTGCACCGCAAAAATGCTGACCTGGCTGATCTCAAGATCGTCGGCAATTTCCTGCGGAAATGCACTCAGCGGCCTGGGAGCTAAATCTTCCAGCACCCATGCTCGATAACTCACGCTTAACGTTTCCAGTTCCCGGATGATGCTGGCAGCAATTTCTTTGGTAGCTTCATCCGTGATCACCGTGACCTTCTCGGCCGGTTGGACGCGCAAGCAAACATTCACCGCATTGCGCGCGCCCGGGGTAAGCTCGGGATCGAAAGGGACTCTATTCAATTGTTGGTTGGTTTGAAAAACGGGAACGCTCATTATCCAGCTTTTCTCACGGAAGCGGCAGCGGCATTGTCAGCAACGCCCGCCTCCGTCTCCTCGATGATGTAATCCACTACGCGCTTCATGTCCCCGGTTTCCTGGAAAACGCGCAACTGACGGTCAGCGCCGGTACCCATTTCCAGGACTTTGTGAATGTAATTCAGTTCCTCGCGAGAATCCAATTCGTCGACAACTTCGTCCACGAACTCAAGATATTCGTGGATCAGGTCGCGCGCGGGCACTTCTTTCTGCTTTCCAAAATCAATCAGCTTGCCATTCAAGCCATATCGCGCAGCACGCCACTTGTTCTCCATGAGTAATGCCCGCCGATAAAGCCGGAAGCCCTGATTGGCTGCATACAGCTTGTACAGCTTGGCGATGGTGGCTTGGATGAGCGCTGCCAGGGCAATGGTTTCATCCACCCGCATGGGAATATCGCAAATCCGAAACTCGAGGGTATTGAAGAAAGGATGCGGCCGGATATCCCACCAGATCTTTTTAGCGTTATCGATGCAGTTGGTCTTGATGAGCAGCTTAATGAAGTTTTCGTACTCGCCCCAGCTGGGAAAATAGTCCGGCAGGTTGGTGCGCGGAAATTTGTCGAAGACCTTGCAGCGATACGATTTCAGCCCGGTGTTCATCCCCAGCCAGAAGGGGGAATTGGTCGAAAGCGCGAGAATGTGGGGGAGAAAATAGCGGGCATGGTTCATCATGTGGATCGCGGTCTCGCGATCCTCAACACCAATGTGCACATGCAAGCCGAAGATCAGATTCGCGCGCGCGACCAACTGCATGTCTTCAACAATGTTCTTGTAGCGTTCGTCGGGAGTGATCTCCTGCACGCGCCAATCGGCGAAGGGGTGGGTAGCCGCTGATGCGAGCTGCAGCCCGTTGTCCCGGGCCAGCTTGATCATGTCGCGGCGTAACTTCTTGACCTCGGCTTTTGCTTCCTTGATGTTCTTGCATACCGCGGTTCCGACCTCTACGACGGCCTGATGCAGTTCGGCTTTCACCTTCTCCTGCATGAGGACTTTACCCTTCTCGAGGATTTCTGCCTGGATATGCGAGCGCAGATCGCGCGAGATTGGATCGATGGTCTGGTATTCCTCTTCGATTCCGATAGTGAAACTGGGTTCCATCACAATCCGCACCAGTATAACAATGGCAGGGTAAAAGGCACGGAGTCTTTCGTCCACCTCATAGGGCGCTTAACTTCGCGCTGGCTCGCCGTTTTGGGGCAGCCTTTGGCATCGTAGCCTCTGCCGGGCCAGCCAGGAATGTAGCCCAGCGTAGCTCGCATGTTGGATTCTCTTCACCCTGAGCTTTCTTCACCGCCATCTCGGCCACCGCATTCACGACCCATTCGAAATTGTCGCGCCCGACTGAATTTATGTCCGCATCGGGCGCGGGGTTCATGAAATCAATCGCATAAGGGATTCCGTCCTCGACCGCGAACTCGACCGTGTTCAGGTCGTATCCCAGCGCTCGGCACAAAGTCAGGGCATCTTTCACGATGCGGTCGTGCAGTTTGGCGCTCGAGGGTGGAGGGTTACCCTTCACATATCGCTCATGAAAGGGAAGCTTCGGGTCATACTTCATGACATGCACTTTTTCCTGGCCGACCGCGTAGCAGCGGTAATACTCCTCGAACTCCACGCCGTGCTGGAGGGTCATGCACAGGTCACCAGTCTGGTTGTAGTAATGGAAGAACTCCTCCGGCGAATGGACCTTGTACACGTGCTTCCACCCACCGCCCGCGTAGGGTTTTAAGAAAGCAGGGAAGCCGACGTACGCGAAAATCTCATCCCAGTTCAGCGGATAAACCAGGTTGCGCATCGACTGATCGGTCGTACCCTCGGGATGCGAATGGTGCGGCAGAATTACGGTTGGCGGAATTGCCACGCCCAGCTTCGTGGCGAGCGCATAGTTAAAGAACTTGTCATCCGCCGTCCACCAGAAAGGATTGTTGACAACGATTGTTCCGCCGAGTGCCGCATTTTTCAGGTAGGCGCGGTAGAAAGGAATGTCCTGGGAGATGCGGTCGATGATGACTTTGTAGCCGCTGGGATCGGCCATTTTCACGCCGCCGACCTTCACGAACTCAGCCGTGATCCCGTCGACCTTCATGCTGTTGATTTTGTCGACCACCGCAGGTGGAAACGTATTCTCCATTCCGAACAGAATTCCAATCTTCTTCATAATCACCTTCAATCTTTGTCATCCTGAGCGCAGTTTGTGCTTCGCTTGTAGCCGTGACAAGGCATTCTCCCGTTGCCGCGAATGTATCGTGCGAATACCTTTGTGTTGATGCCGTCGCACTAGGAGTGCAT
>JAFAGX010000208.1 GCA_019237515.1 Acidobacteriaceae bacterium | reverse complement strand
GGGACGAACGGTGATGAGACCCGGCATGGCGCGGAACGAGGCCAGATGTTCGACCGGCTGGTGCGTGGGTCCATCCTCTCCATCACCCATCGCATCATGGGAAAAAACAAAGAGCACCGGCAACTCCATCAGGGCGGCCAGACGAATTGCGGGCCGTTCATAGTCGCTGAAATTAAAGAAGGTCGCGCCGTAAGGGCGCAGCTTGGATAGCGCGAGCCCATTCAAAATCGCACCCATGGCATGCTCGCGAATCCCAAAGTGAAGATTCTTTCCCCCGAAGCTGTTCGCCTGGAAGTCCCCTGCGCCGTCGTAGGTGAGCCTGGTCCTGTTGGACGGAGCAAGATCGGCAGACCCGCCGAGAAACCAGGGAATGCGCTGCGCGAGTTCGTTGAGTACTTTCCCGGATGCGTCTCGGCCGGCGATGCCTTTCGGGTCCGCCGGAAAAACCGGCAATGTCCGATCCCAGCCCGCTGGAAGGTCACGCCGCTCGATCAAATCAATTTCGTGGGCGAGGTCTGGATACCGGGCGCGGTAAGAGCTGAACAGTTCGGCCCACTTGCGCTCGGACTCCCGGCCACGAGCACCAACGCCGTCGGCGAAGTGATCATAGACTCCTTCCGGAACAAAGAACTTCTCGTCCTCCGGCCATCCGTAGCTTCGTTTGGTTAAACGGACTTCCTCCTCGCCCAGTGGCTCTCCGTGAGCAGCCGCTGTGTCCTGTTTATGCGGGGATCCGTATCCAATGTGACTATCGAGCACGATGAAGGTGGGGCGCCCCTTGGTCTCACGAAAGACCGAAAGAGCATGTTCGATGCGCTCGAGGTCGTTGGCGTCGCCGACCCGCAAGACGTTCCAGCCATATGCGAGAAATCGTGTTTCAACATCTTCGGTGAACGCTAGCTTCGTGCTGCCTTCGATCGTGATGTGGTTGTTATCGTAAATCCAGCAGAGATTGTCGAGGCCCAGATGTCCGGCCAGCGATGCGGCCTCGGAGGCAATGCCTTCCATCAGACAGCCGTCGCCGCAGACGGCGTAAATGTTGTAATTGAAAATATCGAAATCCGGCCGGTTGTAACGGTGGGCCAGCCATTTTTCGGCGATCGCCATTCCGACGCTGGTGGCCACGCCCTGTCCAAGCGGCCCGGTGGTGGTTTCGACACCCGAGACCCAGCGATACTCGGGATGACCGGGGGCTTTGCTGCCGAGCTGGCGAAAGCGGCGAATATCATCGAGCGTAACGGAGGGCTGTCCCAGGGTTTCATAGTCGGCATCGACGGCCTGAGTGCGAGTCAGGTGAAGGACAGACCAGAGCAACATCGAGGCATGCCCGTTCGATAGAACGAAACGATCGCGGTTTGGCCAGATCGGTTTTCCTGGATCGAAGCGGAGAACGCGATTCCAGATCGTATAGACAAGTGGCGCCAGCGCCATCGGCGTGCCCGGATGTCCCGATTTGGCTTGCTGCACAGCATCCATCGACAGAGTACGAATCGTGTTGACACAGAGCTGATCAAGCTGGACTGCGGTCAAAGGTTTAACACTAGCTGCAACGGTACTCATAACTGCCTCCACACCTGAATGGGCGTTTGCTTCGGATCGTCAGGAAAAACCCGGTATAAGCAAGCTCGACCGGTCAAGAATCGGACTACGCTGGAATCGCTGCCTGTCCTCCTACTTCGCTCGCGGGCTTTTTTTCGAGCGCAGCGATTTCACTCAATCGCCGCAGAAAGCGTTCTGCCTGGCTATAGTGCGCTGCGAGAAACGTCTCGAGCAGGTCCCAGGCCAACATGCTGCCCATCACCCGGCCGCCTAGGCAGAGAACATTCATGTGATCATCCTCGACCCCCTGTCTGGCAGAGTAGTGATCATTGATCAGGCAGGCGCGCACTCCGGGAATCTTGTTGGCACAGATCGCAGCGCCCACACCGCTGCCGCACACTGCGATGCCGCGTTCCACCTTCCCCGAAGCGACAGCCTGGGAGAGCGGGACCACGAAATCAGGGAAATCGTCGCCTGGCTCCAGCTTGTATGAGCCAAAGTCAAGAACGGTATGACCGGCCGCCGTCAGCTGCGCCCGCAAATCCTCTTTCAAGGCAAAACCGCCATGATCCGACGCCATTCCAATACGCATATTCTCTCCTTTAAACTTCGGGCTAAACTTCGGGGGACATCCGCCTGCAAAATCGGCCCGACGTTCGCGCCTTGAACTTCTGCACCTAAGCCACCTTCGTTTTCAAATCGCCATCGATTCGGCCGGCGGCCGCGCGATCTGCAATGAGCAGGGCATGATCGTCGCGAACCTCGCCGGCCGGAATGGATCGGTCCCGCGCCACCAAGCGCGCGAGGATTTCCGCTTTCTCGCTTCCGGTCACGAGCCACAGGATTTCGCGGGAGCGATTGAGAATCGGATAGGTAAGCGTCATTCGCCGCCGGCCCTGATAAGTTCCGGTCAAGGCCACGTCTGCATCCTTAATATTGCGCACGGGATCTCCGGGAACGAGCGACCCGGTATGACCGTCGGGTCCGAGCCCCAAATGCACCAAGTCGAGCACCGGCGGTGAGCCGGCAATCCTTTCAAGAGTGTGTGCGTACTGCGCACAGGCCGCGCCAAGGTCCAAGGACTCCACAGGCATCCGATGGATTTGCTCCGGCGGCAACGGCGCCTGCTCGAGCAAGCTTTCCTTGAGGTGCGTGAGATTCCGGTCGGGATCGCCTCGAGGCGCGATTCTCTCATCGACTTGCACAACGTGGACTGCGCTCCAGGGGAGATCTTCCCGCGCGAGATCCTGAAGCATTTGCCAAGGGGTGCGTCCTCCACTGACCGCCATCACAAAAGAGCCGTGGTTTTCGACCGCTCGCCTGGCCTCGTCAGCGATGAATCTCGCAGCTTCGGAGGCGACCGAATCCGGATCTTGAACGATCTTGATTTTCATCTTCCACTCTCTTCGTTCCGCTGTATTAAGGTGATTGCATCATCGTCATGCCGCCTGAGTTCGAAGCGACAAGTTATCCTGGCCAACGCTCGGGTTTTCCCACCCGCCAGGCGGCGTCAGGATGTCTGCCTGTCCCGGGCCCCAGCTATTTGGCGCATAGGGAAACACCGGGGTACTGTGCTTCAGAATCGGGTCCACGATTCGCCATGCTTCTTCGACGTAGTCTTCCCGCGCGAATAAGGTTGCATCTCCTTCCATCGCCGCTCCCAAGAGGCGTTCGTAAGCATCCATGTCGCTCGAGCGAGGAGGACGACTGGCGACCATCTCGCGGGCCTGAAGCACCATGCCTTCGGCGGAAGCGAGCACCATCATTCCCATGGCAATCGTGGCGTCGGGACTGAGCCTCAGCCGAAGGTGGTTCTCCGTCAGTCGAGAGTCGGGCATCAGGCTGGGGGGCTTGCGAAACTTCGCCACAATTTCGGTCGAGGTGACGGGCAAACACTTGCCGGCGCGGATGTAGAAGGGAACGCCCTTCCAGCGCCAGGAATTGATCTCGAGCTTCAGGGCAGCGAAAGTTTCGGTTTCGGAGTCTTTCGCCACTCCTTTTTCTTCGCGATATCCACGGAACTGCCCGCGGACGAGGTGACTCTCGTCGATCGGCGCGATTGCCTTCAGCACCTTCACTTTCTCGTCGCGCACGGACTCGCTTTCGAAGCGAGCCGGCGGTTCCATGGCCAGGTTCGACAGCACCTGGAACATATGGTTCTGCACCACGTCGCGTATGGTGCCGGTTTGATCGTAGAAAGCTCCTCGACCTTCCACGCCGAAAGCCTCAGCCATCGTGATTTGCACGCTCTCGATGTAGTTGCGATTCCAAACCGCCTCGGCAAACGTGTTCGCGAAACGAAAAACCAGCATGTTGTTTACGGGCTGCTTTCCGAGGTAATGGTCGATGCGGAAGATATCGGCCTCGTCGAATATCCCAAGCAGGATTCGGTTCAGCTCTTTGGCCGAGGCCAGGTCATGACCAAACGGTTTCTCCACGATGACCCGGGCGCCCTTCGAGCAATGCGATTTCACCAGTTGCTCCACCACGGTTTCAAACAGTACGGGTGGAATCGCCAGATAACAGGCGGGATGCTCGGCATCTTTCAGTTCTCTGCGAAGCGCTGCGAAGGTCGCCGGATCCTGGTAATCGCCATCCACGTAGCGCAACACGCTGCTGAGCTTTTCAAAAGCCGCCGGATCAACTCCGCCGTGCTTCTCGAGGCTATCGTGCGCCCGCTGGCGAAGCTGTTCGAGGTTCCAGCCGGCTTTGGCCACGCCGATGACCGGCACGTTCAGTTGCCCGCGCTTCACCATCGCCTGCAAAGCAGGAAAGATTTTCTTGTAAGCAAGATCGCCGGTAGCGCCGAAGAATACGAGTGCGTCCGAGTGGTATCGAGTCATGACGTATTTCCTTTTACGCGGCTTCTGGTTGCTCCGCCGGCTTCTCCAAATGTCCACCGAACTCATATCGCATGGCGGACAAAAGCTGGTCGATGAATTCCGCTTCGCCACGTGAGCTGAAGCGCTCATAGAGTGATGCCGTTAGAACCGGCACTGGAACCGCCTCGTCGATTGCGGCCTTGATGGTCCAGCGGCCTTCGCCAGAGTCAGACACTCGTCCCTGAAACTTCCGAAGGTGGGGATCTTCGAACAGAGCGGTCGCGGTCAAGTCCAGCAGCCACGAGGCAATCACACTGCCGCGGCGCCACACCTCGGTTACCTCCTGGAGGTTAAGGTCGTATTGGTAATGCTCGGGGTCGCGGAGGGGCGTAGTCTCGGCATCGACTTTGGCCTGGCGCTTCCCGGCATTGGCCGACCGCAGCACCGCCAGTCCCTCTGCGTACGCCGCCATGATTCCGTATTCGATTCCGTTGTGCACCATCTTGACGAAGTGGCCTGCACCATTCGGACCGCAGTGGAGATAACCATTTTCCGAGGTGCCGTCTTCCTTTTCACGGCCGGGCGTGCGAGGGATCTGGCCACGGCCCGGCGCCAGCGCCGAAAAGATCGGATCCAAGTGTTCGACGACCGGCTTGTCTCCGCCGATCATCATGCAATAGCCACGTTCGATTCCCCATACTCCACCGCTTGTGCCCACGTCGACATAATGGATCCCGCTGGGCACGAGCTCTTTGGCGCGGCGGATGTCGTCAATGTAGTAAGAATTTCCTCCGTCAATAACGATGTCACCGGTTTCGAGATGAGGGACTAAGGCGGCAATCGTTGTATCCACAACTGCCGCGGGAACCATCATCCAAATGGCTCGCGGCTTCGCGAGTTTTTTCGCCAGGTCCGCAAGCGACACAGCTCCGATGGCATTTTCTTTGGCCAGCTCGTTCACGGTCTTAGGCGAGGTGTCGAACACAATGCACTCGTGTCCTTTCTTGATCAGCCGCCGCACCATGTTGGCGCCCATCCTTCCAAGTCCCACCATTCCAATTTGCATAAGCGCTCCTCGTCGAGAAATCCTTTAGTGCGTCACCTGCAGGATTGCGTCCCGAAGTGACTCCATGGAGGCGGCTACTCCCTTATTCGAGCCGAAAACCGATGATCCGGCCACAAGCACGTTCGCCCCTGCCGCCACTACCAAAGGAGCGGTTGCTTCACAAATCCCGCCGTCTACTTCGAGCTCACAGCAGCGATTCGTTTGCCGGATCATTTCCGAAACCCGGCGGATTTTGGGCACCATCGACGGGAGGAAACGCTGCTGCCCAAAACCCGGATCGACCGTCATGACCAGCACCTGGTCGACATCGGGCAGGACTTCTTCCAACACTGCCGCCGGAGTTGCAGGATTGATCGCCACTCCACAGCGTTTGCCGAGAGCCTTCACGCGCGCGACGGTACGGTGCAGATTATGGTTGCCTTCCCAGTGAACCAGAAATGAATCGCAGCCGGCCTCAGCGAATTCGTCACAGAACGAGTCCGGGGCGGAGATCATCAGGTGAGCCTCAAGCCTTAAAGGCGTCACCCGGCGGAGCGACTTCACGATCGGGGCGCCAATCGCGAGGTTAGGAACAAAATGGCCATCCATTACATCGACGTGGATGCGATCCGCGCCCGCCCGTTCCGCCTCGGCCACCTGTTCGCCCAACCGCGCAAAGTCGGCAGCCAGGATCGAAGGCGCGAGTTTGATGAAGCCGTTATGCATCCGGAGTGTTTATCTCCCGCCAGCTCGAGGTTTCTAGCGCACCGCGACATGCGCGTGGGCGCGAGCGTTTTCAAAAACCTGGACGAATTCGCGATACCGACAGCAGATCTCGGCGACGGCCGCATTGCGAGTGATCCTGCCGGCACGCATTTCGACCAACGGATCCCAGAACGTCGTCCTTCCGATGGCAAAGCCGATAAAACCATCGACCGTTGCCGCAACCCCCAGCCACTCCCGCACTTTCTCGCTGCTCGCCCCCCGTCCGAGAATGATGCAGCCGACGTTCCCCCGACGGCCGCGGCGCGCAACGGCAACTATTTTTTCGCCATCTTCCCGTCGGTCAAGCCCCTCGACCTTCCAGACATCGGGCTCGACCTGGCCCTCCTGGAGCTCCAAGATGGCCTCGGCCATGAGGCGCGGCCGTAGTTGCTTGTCGTAGGCCTGCTGGTCTCCTTTGAATTGAGCAAGCTGCGACTCCTCGGGCGGCACCAGCAGTTCGACCATGAATTTGCTGCGGCCCGCAGCACCCAAATAATCGGAAAGTTTTCTAAGACGGGCCGTCTGCCTTTGATTCATGGCGCGATCGCCTTCGGGGTTGTAGCGGACCAGAACTTTCGAAAAGGTCGGGCGGATCGCCTCTATGTGTTTGGCGAATTCCTCGCCGTACTCGAAGTCGAATTCTTCCTGACCACTCTTTTCGGCCGAGCATGCCGTGGTATAACCATTGGCCACCGCATTGCGGAGAATGGCGGCGCCGAATTGCTCGTCGACCAGAATGCCTGCCTTCTCGCGAGGTACTCCGGACTGGATCGCGGCCTTGAATCCGTCGTAAATGACATGTTTCGCGGCAGCGATCTCTGCCGTTTGTTCCGTCGAAAGCGAGCCCGTCCAACCGAACATCTTCGTCTGTAACGACGTTCTTTGATCGAAAGGCAGGATGTATAAAGGCTGGTTATAACCAATGGCGTTCATTTACGTCTCCTTGAGTTTGCGGTAGCGCCGAATCAGAGTGTTGGTGGAGCTGTCATGTGCAGGTGCTGGTTCGGTTTTGCTCTCCAGTTCCGGGACGATGCGCTGCGCCAGAACCTTGCCGAGTTCCACTCCCCACTGATCGAACGAATCGATGTTCCACAGCACGCCCTGTGTAAACACCGAGTGTTCGTAGAGCGCTACAAGTTTGCCCAGCGTTTCCGGGGTCAGTTGCTCCGCCAGGATCGTGTTCGACGGGCGATTCCCCTCAAACACCCGGTGTGGCACAAGCCAGTCCGGCGTTCCCTCCGCCCTTACCTCGTCCGGGGTCTTGCCGAACGCGAGTGCTTCGGTCTGGGCGAAAACGTTCGCCAAGAGCAGGTCATGATGCCGTCCCAACGGATTGAGCGGCCTCGAAAAGGCAATGAAGTCGCATGGAATCAGACGCGTACCCTGATGGATCAACTGATAAAACGAGTGCTGGCCGTTGGTTCCCGGTTCTCCCCAGTAGATGGGACCGGTATCGTGAGTAACCTTTGTTCCGTTCAGCGTTACGTGCTTTCCGTTGCTTTCCATCGTCAGTTGTTGGAGATAGGCAGGAAAGCGTTTCAGATACTCGTCGTAAGGCAAGACTGCGACCGTCTGCGCGCCGAAAAAATCGTTGTACCAGACGGCCAACAGGCCCATCAGCACGGGCAGATTGGCGTTGAAAGGAGCAGTGCGGAAATGCTCATCCATCTGGTGAAAACCATGCAACATTGCCTGGAAATTCTCCGGGCCGATTGCAACCATCGTGGAGAGCCCGATTGCCGAATCCATCGAGTAGCGGCCTCCGACCCAATCCCAGAACCCGAACATGTTGGCGGTATCAATTCCGAACTTTTGGACCTCGGCGGTGTTGGTCGATACCGCAACGAAATGCTTCGCCACAGAGCTCTCGTCGCTGCCCAGTCCCGCGAGCGACCAGGAGCGGGCCGTTTGCGCGTTGGTCATCGTTTCGAGTGTGGTGAAGGTTTTTGAGGAGACGATGAAGAGAGTTTCCGCCGGATCGAGGTCGCGCACCGCCTCGGCAAAGTCCGTTCCGTCGACATTGGAGACGAAGCGAAAATTCATGGCGCGTTCTGAGTAATGCCGGAGGGCTTCGTAGGCCATGACTGGCCCCAGATCCGAACCGCCGATGCCGATATTGATGACATTTCGAATTCGCTTTCCGGTGTGACCTTTCCACTCCCCGCTTCTAACCCGGTTGGAGAAGTCCGACATCTTGTCGAGGACAGCGTGAACTTCAGGTACGACATTTTTTCCGTCGACGAGAATCGAAGCGTCTTTTGGCGCGCGCAGCGCCACGTGCAGCACCGCGCGCTTTTCGGTGATGTTGATCTTCTCGCCGCCGAACATGGCTTCGATTCGGCTGCGCAAACCAGATTCTTCGGCGAGTTCGACGAGAAGTTTGAGAGTTTCATCGTTGACGCGATTCTTCGAGTAATCGAGGTAGAGGCCGACCGCCTCCACTGCCATCCGCTCGCCACGCTCGGGATCGTCGGCAAAAAGCTGATGCAGATCGTGCTTCGACATCGTTTTATGATGTGAGGCGAGTGCGCTCCATCCACTGCGCTTGGGCGCGCGCCGTTTTCTGAGAGGCTGAACGTGTGCTGCCATCGTCTTACTCCTTTTTCAAAGACTGTTTTCTCTTTAACTGGCTTTGGACGTAACGCTCTTTGCGAACGACGCACACTTCGAAGAGATCACAGACATTAAGTCACTCCATGACTTTACAAACGCTTCCGTTCCCTCATTCTGAAGCTGGTCTGCCAGGGCATCGATATCGATACCTTCCCGGGCAAACTGAGCGAGCACCTCTTCGGAGTCCCCACCGTCGGCCGCGAGGAATTCGCCCAGTTGCGTGCGAGTAGCCAGTGCCCTCAATGTGATCTCGGGCATGGTGTTCACGGTAAAGGGCGCGGCTAGTGCTTCCACATAAAGAATGTTCGAGGCCCCGGGATCTTTCGTTCCGGTGCTCGCCCACAACAAACGCTGGGGGCGGGCGCCGTGGTTGTAGACACGCAACCAGCGGGGAGAGCCGAGGAGGCTGCTGGCAGCTTTGTAGACGCGTTTGGCAATTGCGATGCCAAGCCGGTTGCGCAGCTTGTCTGACACCTTGTGGGCAACCGCTACATCCCAGCGGCTGACAAAAACCGATGCCACCGAGGCGACGTCTGGATTGAGGCCGGCTGCGATGCGCCGTTCAATGCCACGCAGGACAGCGTCATTTGCCGCCAGGTACTGCTCGCGGGAAAACAGGAGCGTTATGTTGATGGGCACGCCGGCGAAGATCGACTCCTCGATCGCGGGAAGTCCTTGCTTTGTGCCCGGAATCTTGATGAACAAGTTATCGGGTCCGCGCTCCGACAGATCTTTCGCCGCAGCCACGGTACGGGCCGGGTCGTGCGCCAGTAGGGGAGAGACTTCAAGCGATACCCAGGCATCGGTGCCGTTGGTTTTCTTGTGGATGGGCTCGAAGAGCTTTGCGGCCCGGGAAAGATCCTCGAGCGCGAGCTCGAAGAAGAGCCCCTCACCGGATTTCCCCTTTTCGAGCTTCTCGCAAATGGCTTGGTCGTACGCCGTGCTATTCCTGATCGCATGGTCGAAGATCGTCGGATTCGAGGTGAGCCCCGTGACCGAGAACTCGTCGATATAGTTCTCAAGCGTACCCGTGTCCAGAAGCGTGCGTGTGATGTTATCCAGCCAGATGCTCTGGCCTTTGTCGTGAAGCCATTCGGTCGCTTTCATCGTGTCACCTTTCCCGCTAACGATTCGTGCTCCCACGTCTTCGAGTCTTCCGCTTCGTTGGACTTGAGCACGTGATGAGCGTCATTCCACAGCGAAATTGCCGGCTGCGAAAAACTGTTCTCGTAACTCAGTGCGCTCAGGCTCGCCGTCGCGAGCATCAGCGCCTGGCCGTTGATGGGTGCAATCCCAATCCAGCGTGTGGCCAGCACGCGGAGAAAGTGCCCGCTCGAAAAAAGCAGGACGTTTCCGGCCACCGGGCGCACGCGCTTGACGACGCGATCGGCCCGCTCGGCAACTTGTTGGGGCGATTCTCCGCCTGGACAGCCGTCCCGGAACAGTTGCCAGCCCGGACGTTCTCGAAGGATGTCGGCGGTGAGCCGGCCGTCGTAAGATCCGTAGTCCCACTCGACCAAGTCGTGGTCCAGTTCGGCGGCTTCGGCAAAGCCCGCCAATTCGCAGGTCCGGATGGCCCGTTTCAGTGGGCTTGAAAATACTTTGGCAAAGCGAAGGCCGGCCAGGCGCAGGCCCAGCCTGCGTGCGTTCGATTCGCCGCGTTCGGTAAGTGGCAGGTCGGTCAGGCCCGTATGTTGGCCGGTGATCGTCCAGGCGGTCTCCCCATGACGGGCCAGGTACACGGTTGGAAAAGTTTCGCTCATGCCGTCCCCTTATTTGTTTGAAGCGCTTCCAGGCCGAAGGCTGCGGCTCCGACTAACGCCGCGCGCGCAGTGATCACATGAACCGGGATGCGGCGCATGAGGTCTTTGAAGCGCCCTTTGCTCGAAAACGCTTCCATGAACCGCGGCCCTTTCAGAACCTCGATGAGGTGTAAAGCGACACCTCCTGCGATGTACAGGCCGCCGGTTGCGAAAACTTTCAGCACCAGATTGCCGGCCTCGCCGCCAAGAATCGAGACCAGCAGGTCGACGGTCGCGCGGCATACGTCGCTGGGATTTTTCGGGTCCACAGCGGCATCCACGATGGCTTTTGTCGGATCTTTCGCAGATCGGATCGATTGGGCTACTTCGGACCGCTCCGGTATTTTTTCAACGTCCCGAAAGTATTCGTAGAGATTGGGAACGCCGATTCCGGAGCAGACACGTTCCACTCCTACGTGATCGAAGCGCTCGAGCAGGAATTCGAGCAAGTGGATCTGACGCTTGTCGGTGGGCGCAAAATCGGAGTGTCCGCCCTCGGAGCTGTGTGCCTCATACCGCGAACCCTCCCAGGTGAGAAAGGACTCGCCCAATCCCGTTCCCGGGGCGATGATGGCAATCGGGCCATTGGGGACGGGCTCGCCCGGGTTCAACGTGATCAGGTCTTTGGCGCGCAAAACCGGCACCGCCCGCGCCACCGCCTCCAGATCATTCATCAGGTGAACCGACTTCAGGCTCAACTCCGCTTTCAGCGAGCCTTCATCCATGACCCAGGGCAGGTTGGTGGTTTTCACATGACCATCGATCACGGGTCCGGCAACATCAAAGGACGCTGCGTCAACCGGCATTTTGGTATGGGAGAGAAACTCCGTCACCATCGCTTGCAAGCTGGGATAGTCGGAGCTGTGAACCTCGATCTCAGCCAGCGGCGCGTGTGGCCCGGATTCGGCCGAATAGATCGCCAGATCGGTTTTCGTCCCGCCGATGTCGCCTGCGATCAGCATGTTCAAAATCCCCCCTTTACCTTTAAGCTTGGGCGTACCGCTCGCTGTTTGGTTTCGATCCGGTCAGCCCGTAAAACAGGATGTACACGTAGCAGATCACGGGGACGAAAAACGCGTGCTGCAGGCCAATGTGATCGGCAATCGTGCCCTCGATCACGGGGAGAATCGCGCCTCCGACGATTGCCATGTTCAGAATGCCGGAGCCATTTCCGGTGAGCGGGCCGAGTTCGGCCACGCCTAAGGTAAAGATGGTCGGGAACATGATCGAATTGAACAGGCCAACGGAGAGAATCGTCCACATCGCCGTGTGTCCGCCGAGCAGCATCGAGGTTGTGACCAGCAACCCGGCAATGACCGAGCACAGCGCCAACAAACGCCCCGGTTTGTATCGCCGCAACAAAGGAGCTCCGAGAAAACGTCCCAGCATTGCGCCGCCCCAGTAGAACGAAACATAACCTGCTGCCGACTTGGCCGAGAGAGACGCGATTTCGGGCAAGCCGAAGTAGTTCACGAGAAAACTTCCGATCGAAACCTCTGCCCCTACATAGGCGAAAATTCCAATTGCGCCCAGCAAGAGATTGCGATGTTTCCAGACCGAATCGTTCAGTTCTTCTCCCGGCCGTGATCGGGCCGCGTGAATTTCCGGCAGCCTGGAATTTTCGATCAGAACGGCCAGCAAGACAAGGGCTACGCCGATCACCGCGTACGGCAACCTGACGGTATCCGCCTCGTGCACCCGGTAGGCTTTCAGCGCCTGCGGCGCGAGTTGGGTCAACTGCTCGACGGCCAGCGGGGCGCCGCTTAGGATCAGCAGTCCTCCTATCTTCGGACCGATCGTGGTGCCGAGCGAATTGAATGCCTGGGTCAGATCCAGCCGGCTGGAAGCCGTTTCCGGTTTGCCGAGCAAACCCACATAGGGATTGGCGGCCACCTGAAGTCCGGTGATTCCCCCGGCAAGGATGAGGAGTGCGGTGAGAAAGAGCGCATAGGAGGCGGCGGATGCGGCGGGTAAAAACAGAAACGCTCCTGCTGCCATGGTGAGCAGTCCGACTACCATGGTTTTCTGGTACCCGATGCGGTTTACGAACTTCGCCCACGGCAAAGAAAACAAAAAATACGCGGAGAAGAATGCAAACTGGATCAGCATGGCCTGCGCGTAATTCAGATCGAAGATGGACTTCAGGTGCGGCACGAGGATGTCGTTCAGGCTGGTGAGAAAACCCCACATGAAGAACAGAGTCGTAACGATCGCCAGCGGGCGCCTGTAATTTGTCGCAGGGACGGCCGCGGTCGCGCTCTCGATTGTTCGAGCGCCTGTCGTTATCCGTTCGGTTGCCATTTCCCTCGTCTCCTTTGTCTACCACCACGTCTCGGCCTGCACGCCGTAGGTGAAGCCGTCCGTCCGATTCTGGAATGGAACTCCTCCGACAAATCCCTCGAGGCCGTTCGACCAGTTGCCATACGTCAGGAAGGCTCGCAGCACGGGGCGGCTGAAGAACTTCCGGCCAGCTCCGATCTCCGGGGCGATGGTGAACTTGCGCAGCCAGCCGTTGTAGACCGGCGAAATCTGGCTGTGGGTGTGATCGAACCCAGCCTCGAAGGCGAGTGAGAAGTATTTGCTAAAGAAGACCTCCGGGCGCGCGCCGAATGAGACCCACTGTTGCCACGGATGCCCGGGAACGCCGTCTCTCTTCCGCTGGAAAATAAAGATCGGGTAAATCGCAAACTTGTCGTTGGGCTGAAACAAGAGCGATTCTGTAACCTCAAATTGAGCGCGGCTGTTCACGAATGTCGTAGGGTCTTCGACAATCGTCCCCGCTCCGGGGTTGCTGAAATTGCTGGCCGCGCCGGTTCCGTAAAAGACAGAGAATGTGTGGAAACCTCCATGCCATTCGAGAAGCTGGTGGCGAAACCCGAAAGCCTCGCCGCTGCTGGTGGGAATCACGGTCCCAGTCGGTGTCATGCCCCCTTTGCTGGTAGCGAAATCAAACCATCCACCCCAAATGCCAGCGCGTGTTTTGAGGTTGTAGATGCGGACATCAATATTGCTTTTTTGGTAGTTGCCGTTTTGAGTCGTAACGTCGGGCCGCGCCCCGGCCAGGAAAGCAACCGCCGCCTTGCCGATGCCGATGTTGAAGTCCTCCACTCCGGCACCATAGCCACTGAGATCGAGCGGGTAGAAGTCGTTAATCTCAATGTGAAAGCGCCGGTAATACCTCTCTCCGGCCCAGAAGATCGCACCGGTCTGCTGGCCGCCGAAGAAATGTCCACCACGAACGAAGGCCTCGCGCAGACGAAATTGATCGTTTCCGCCCGATGTGGCGGCACCGTTGACGACGGTCTGGGGAAAGTTGGCATAGTTCGTGGAGTTCGTCGTATTGGCTTCGAACATCACCTCAGTCTTCAGCCAACCTTTGCCGTTGTCTTCGTTTGGATTCAGCCAATTGTTGACAAAGATGAATTCGCCGTAGGTCTCCGCTTCGTTGCCCAGGCGGTACTTGTCGCCGGCTCCCGGGGCTGCGAACGCCACCTGCTGCCCGCCTCTGCTGTTCAGGCCATAACCGGACCGAAAGTACCCATGGAATTCGAAGGTGCCCAATTGCCGCTTTAGTCCTTTGATCTCGGTTTCGGCCTCCTGCAGCTGGTCGTAGCTTGGTTCACTGACTATTTTTCCCTGAAACTTCGCTCCCACCTGGGCCGACTCTCCCTCGATAATCTTTTTTGCCTCGTTTTCCGTGGCAAGCTCTGCCGCTGAAACCGTGTTCTCTTTTTCTTTCTCTTTTTCTTTCTCTTTCTCTTTCTCTTTCTGTTCTTTTTCGTTAGCGGCTTCTTCTTTTTGTTGTTGGATCTGCTGCTCCAGTGCCGTAATTCTCTGTTGCATCTGCTGGGAGGTCTGCTCGTACTGCTGCTTCAACTGATCGAGTTGCTGTTGCAACGTCTCGGCTTGTTGGGCCGAGGCCAGCGGTGCCAGAGAACAAAGCAGGACTGACAGAACAATCCGAGCATTGCAATTCATGAACCTATTCAACCTCCCGTCTCCGACACTTCTACTCAGCAAGTCACACTCCATCCATGAAAAATTGCAAATGTTCGCGGAGGAAGTGACGGAACTCTGACGGAGTGACAGGTTTCTGCCTATCGCGGCCAGATGTCTGCCGCTTTCCGCGAGACCCCGCTAATCCATCACGACCCAACACCAGCCAAGGTCAAGGTCTCAGACTGAAGGTGGCGCATTCTGCTGAGATTTCCATTAACAGGGCAGGGCTTTCGTCGCCTCGCATTTGGTACTCCGGTTGCGTGCTTGTAAGACGGTTAGCTGACATTGGAGTTTTCCGCTGCCCAACCGTGACCGAATTCCAAGTCATTGGGTAGGGAGAGAGCAGCCGCTGGTTCTTATGTGGCCGTTGTTGGCATATTTCGCGTTCGTGATCGTGCTCGTCACCTCTGTTCTCGTGGTGTCCTATCTGCTCGGCCCGAGGCACTCTGAACCGGCAACCGGGGACCCTTACGAGGGCGGCATCGTTTCGGAAGGGTCGGCACGTGTGCGCTTCTCAGTTCGCTATTACCTGATTGCGGCATTCTTTGTGGTCTTCGATCTGGAGGCGGTGTTTCTGTTCGCCTGGGCGGTGGCAGCTCGGGAGTTGGGCTGGACCGGCTATTGCGAGGTGCTGGTGTTCGTCGGCGTACTTCTTGCCTCACTCATTTATCTGGGGAAGACCGGTGCGCTCGATTGGGCGCGGAAGCACGAGCAGTCAAGAGCGAGGATTTGATGCAGTGGACCCTCACCAAACCCGACGTTACAGGCCTGGTCCGAACTCCTGAGCCGGAGCCATTCGAACAAAGCATCCGTCGCAGCCTGATCCTGTCGCGCCTCGAGGATCTGGTCGCCTGGGGTCGCAAGAATTCGGTTTGGCCCTTCAATTTCGGCCTCTCGTGCTGTTACGTGGAAATGGCGACCAGCATTACCAGCAAGTTTGATGTTTCGCGCTTCGGCGCTGAAGTCATTCGAGGTACCCCACGCGAAGCGGATCTCATGGTGATCGCTGGAACTGTTTTCCTCAAGATGGCTCCCATTGTTCAGAGGCTCTACGAACAGATGATGGAACCGCGATGGGTGATTTCGATGGGCTCGTGCGCGAACTCCGGAGGCATGTACGACATTTACAGCGTGGTGCAGGGCGTCGACAAGTTTCTGCCGGTCGATGTATATGTCCCCGGCTGCCCGCCACGCCCGGAGGCATTCCTTGAAGGATTGCTGCTGTTGCAGAAGGCAGTGGGGACCGAACGCCGCCCGCTCAGCTGGGTGGTGGGCGAGCAAGAAACGGTTCGGTCCCCGCTTCCATCCATGCGCGACCTGATGCGTCCGTCACGTCAGCAAGCGACCGTGCTAAGGGAGCCGGACGAGGTATGATCGCCGCTTCACAGATCGCTCAGAAAATCGCCGGCCGATTTGGTCACGCCATTGCGTTTCAGGAAACGCACGACCAGATACCGACGGCGTGGGCGGCGAAAGATTCCGTGCCTGGGCTCCTGCGGTTTCTCAAAGAAGAGGTAGACCGGCCCTACAAGATGCTCTACGACCTCTCTGCGATCGATGAGCGCATGAGACAGCATCGCGATGGCCAGCCGGCGAGCGATTTTACCGTCGTCTACCATCTTCTTTCGCTCGAGCGAAACGAGTACGTGCGGATCAAGGTAGCGCTCGCCGAGGACCGCCTTTCGCTGCCGAGTATCACCCCGATCTGGCCTGCCGCGAACTGGTATGAGCGCGAAGTGTTTGACATGTTCGGGATCGCGTTCGATGGACATCCGCACCTGCGACGCATCCTGATGCCCAATAGCTGGGTGGGCCACCCGCTCCGCAAGGAACATCCGGCACGTGCGACCGAGATTGGTCCGTATCAGTTGTCTCCAAAAAAAGAACTGGCCGAGCAAGAGGCGCTCCGCTTTCGCCCCGAAGAGTGGGGCATGAGCCGGGAGCGCGACGGCGAAGATTTTGTTTTTCTCAATCTGGGTCCGCAGCATCCGGGCACGCACGGAGTCCTGCGCATCGCGCTGCAGCTGGACGGCGAAGAGATCGTCGATGCCGTTCCCCAGATCGGCTTCCATCATCGCGGCGCCGAAAAAATGGGCGAACGCCAATCGTGGCACACCTACATCCCCTACACGGACCGGGTCGATTACCTGGGCGGTGTGATGAACAATCTGGCCTATCTCACGGCGGTCGAAAAACTCGCTGGCATCACGGTTCCACCTCGCGCCCAGGTGATTCGGGTGATGCTGGCAGAATTGTTCCGCATCATCAGCCATCTGGTCTGGTACGGCACGTTTGCCCAGGACGTCGGACAGATGTCGCCCGTCTTTTTCACCTTCAACGATCGCGAGCGCGCTTTCTCGATCATCGAGGCAATCACCGGGGCCCGCATGCATCCATCCTGGTTTCGCATCGGCGGGGTTACGGCGGACTTGCCCAAGGGCTGGGAGAAGATGTTTCGCGATTTCATCGACTACCTTCCGCCCCGCCTCGTCGAATACGACAAGACCGTCATGCGGAATTTTATTTTTAAGGCGCGCACGAAGGGGATCGGTAGTTTCACAGTCGACGAAGCTGTCGAGTGGGGAGTTACCGGTCCCAATCTTCGCGCTAGTGGCCTGGACTGGGATTTTCGCAAACGGCAGCCTTACTCAGGCTATGAAAATTTCGAATTCGATATCCCTACAGGTCAACACGGCGACTGTTATGACCGGGCTCAAGTGCGCATCGAGGAGATGCGGCAGAGCCTGCGCATCCTCGAGCAGTGCGTGGACCACATGCCCGAGGGCCCGTACAAATCGGACCACCCTCTGGCCACTCCTCCGGTGAAGGACCGCACGATGCACGATATCGAGACCCTGATCAATCACTTCCTCAGCGTGACCTGGGGCCCGGTGATGCCGGTGGGGGAAGCGCTCGGAGCGATCGAAGCCACCAAGGGAAACAACGGCTACTACCTGGTGAGCGATGGCAGCACGGTCTCCTACCGTACCCGCATTCGCACACCCTCTTTCGCGCACATACAGACGTTGCCCAAGTTGTCGCAGGGCCTGATGATTCCCGACCTGGTGGTCATCTTAGGGAGTCTGGATTTTGTCCTCGCAGATATCGACCGATGAAAAAGGAATCATGCTGACAGCCGAAGAAATTCAGGAGATTGAGACCGAAGCGGAGCATTATCCGAAGCGCGAAGCGGTTTGCATCGACGCGCTCAAGATCGTGCAGCGGCATCGCGGCTGGGTCTCGGATGAGAGCGTTCAGGACATTGCCGAACACCTCGGCATGTCGGCCACGGACGTGGACAGCATCGCCACGTTTTACAACCTGATTTTTCGCAAGCCGGTGGGACGCCATGTGGTGCTGGTCTGCGACAGCGTGAGTTGCTGGATCATGGGCTCGGAGCGCGTCCGCGCTCATCTCGGCGAAAGACTCGGAATCAAACACGGCCAGACCACGTCCGACGATCGCTTCACCACGTTGCCCATCGTGTGTCTCGGCTGTTGCGATCACGCGCCCGCCATGATGGTCGACAGCGATCTGCATGGGGACCTGAATCCCGAGAAAATTGATTCCGCGCTTGAGAAATACAAATGAGGGGTAACTTCGACAAGCCGCTGACCGAGAGAATGCACCCGGACGGAAGCGTCGTGGATCTCGACGCCTACGAGCTCGGGGGCGGATATCAAGCGATCCGTAAAATCCTCGGCACAGGCATGACGCCGATGGCCGTAATCAAAGAAGTGAAGGAAGCAAACCTGCGGGGCAGAGGCGGTGCCGGTTTCCAAACGGGTGTGAAGTGGTCTTTCGTGCCGCGTGGCAAAGATGTTCCGAACCCGACGTACCTGGTGGTCAACGGCGACGAGATGGAGCCAGGCACGTTCAAGGACCGCCTGCTGATGGAACGGGATCCGCACCAGCTCATTGAAGGCGCGATGGTGGCCGCATTCGCGATCGAAGCTGACATTGCCTACATTTTTGTGCGCGGAGAATACACCTTGGCCGCCGAGCGCCTGGCACGCTCGATCGCCGAAGCCTATGCCCGCCATTACCTCGGCAAGAATATTTTCGGTTCCGGCTACAGCCTGGAGCTTTATCTCCATCTCAGCGGCGGCCGCTACATCTGCGGGGATGAGACTGGACTTTTGAACGCGCTCGAAGGCAAGCGCGCCAATCCGAGGTCAAAGCCGCCGTTTCCTCCCTCGGTCGGACTCTTTGGCAAACCCACCGTCGTCAACAACGTGGAGACGATTTGCTGCGTGCCCCACATTATCAACCGGGGTGCCGAGTGGTTTCGCGGCCTGGGCTGGACCGAGGATGGCGGGACAAAACTGTTTGGAGTGAGCGGAAAAGTGAAGCGGCCGGGCCTATGGGAGCTGCGCATGGGAACGACCGCGCGCGAGATTCTCGACGACTATGCCGGCGGAATGAGGGATGGTCTGAATTGCCGTGGCCTACTGCCCGGCGGCGCTTCCACAGACTTCGTCGTCGAAAAAGATCTGGATATTGCCATGGATTTTTCGGCGCTCGCCAAGGTGGGCAGCCGCATGGGCACCGGCACCATGATCGTGCTCGATGACCATACCTGCCCGGTGGGTATGACCTGGAACCTGACCCACTTCTTCTCGCGGGAATCTTGTGGTTTCTGCACACCCTGCTGGAGCGGGCTGGGATGGGCGGATCGCATTTTAAAGGCAATGGAAGAGGGCCACGGCAAGCCCGGCGATCTGGAGAAGCTGGAGTTCCAGACCAAGATGTGGGCTCCGGGCCACACATTTTGTGCGCTGGCACCGGGCGCGGCCGAGCCGGTGCAGAGCGCCTTGAAATATTTCCGCGAGGATTTTGAGCGGCACATCCGGGAACACCGCTGCCCCTGGAGTTAAGCATGGCGATTGTTTACGTGGACAACAAACCGTGCGAGATGAACCCGGAGGAGAACCTGCTTCACGGGTGTCTCTCGCATGGTTTCAAGTTGCCCTACTTCTGCTGGCACCCGGCGCTGGGATCGGTGGGAGCCTGCCGGCAATGCGCGGTCAAGCAGTTCAAGGATGAGAACGACGGCCATGGAAAGATCGTGATGTCCTGCATGACGCCGGCAACCCCAGGCACGCGGATTTCTATCGCCGATCCTGAGGCGGTCGCCTTCCGCGCCGGCATTATCGAGGGGCTCATGTTGAATCATCCGCATGACTGCCCGGTCTGCGACGAGGGCGGCGAATGCCACCTGCAGGACATGACCGTGATGACCGGTCACAACTATCGGCATTACGAGTTTGACAAGCGCACGTTCCGCAATCAGGACCTGGGGCCCCTGGTGAATCACGAGATGAACCGCTGCATCCAGTGTTACCGCTGCGTGCGCTACTACCGCGACTATGCCGGCGGCGACGACTTGAACGCCTTTGCCTCGCGAAATCAGGTGTTCTTCGGCCGTCATGAAGACGGCGTTCTCGAGAACGAGTTCAGCGGCAACCTGGTCGAGATCTGTCCCACCGGCGTGTTCACCGATAAAACCCTGAAACACCACTACGCTCGTAAATGGGACCAGCAGTTCGCTCCATCGGTTTGCGTGCACTGCGCTCTCGGCTGCAATACGGACGCCGGCGAACGCTATGGAACTTTGCGGCGCATCGTGAACCGCTATCACCACGAAGTGAACGGCTACTTCCTGTGCGACCGTGGGAGGTTCGGATACGAATTCGTCAACAGCGAACGCCGTTTCCGCCAGCCGGTGTTGAAAGGACAGAATACATCCGTCGAGTCGGCGCGGCGCTATCTGGAGGAGAAAGTCGTCCAGGGCAAAGTGATCGGGATTGGCTCGCCGCGCGCGTCGCTCGAAGCCAACTTTGCTTTGCGCACGATCGTGGGCCCGGATCACTTCTATTCCGGCATGGCCGATCAGGAAATGAAGCTGGTCCGGCTTATGGCCGAGATCCATCAACGCGGCCCCATGCGGTCGCCCACGCTGCGGGAGATCGAGGAGTCCGATGCCGTCTTCATTCTGGGCGAGGATGTAACCAATGTCGCTCCGCGAATGGCTTTGTCGCTGCGGCAGTCGGTGCGACAGCAGCCGATGGAGGCTGTCAGGAAGCTGAAGATTGCCCCGTGGCTGGCTTATGGCGTGCGGGATGCGATGCAGGACGCGAAGGGACCGCTTTTTATTGCGACACCCTGCCGCACCCGGCTGGACGACGTCGCCACCCGGACGTTCCATGCTGCGCCTGACGACCTGGCTCGTCTGGGATTCGCTGTGGCGCATGCCCTTGACCCGAGTGCGCCAACCGTTCCCCAGGTCGATGACTGGCCCCTGGCCAATGAGATTGCCCGAGCACTCAAGGCGGCGAAGAAACCGCTGGTGATCTCCGGCACGAGTTGCTCGAGCGAGGCTGTCATCCAGGCGGCCGCGAACGTGGCGATGGCGGCAGATGCCGCGCTCAGCTTTATCGCGCCAGAATGTAATAGCGTCGGGGCCGCGCTCATGGGCGGAAAGCCGTTGACGGCCGCCTTTCAGACCGTCCGGGATGGCCACGCCGATACGGTGATCATTCTCGAAAATGATCTCTATCGCCGCGCGCCTCATGCGGAAGTGGATTCCGCGCTCAAGGCAGCGCCCCACGTCATTGTTCTCGATCATCTGCCCAATTCCACCACCGAAAAAGCCGAACTGGTTCTGCCCGCAGGCACATTCGCCGAATCGGACGGGACTTTCATCAGCAGCGAAGGCCGTGCCCAGAGATTTTTCGAGGTCTGCGCGCCCGAGAACGAGGTCCTGGCAAGCTGGCGCTGGCTGAAGCCGGACCACTGGCAAAATCTGGATGACGTGCTTCGGGCGATGGCCGAAGCGTTGCCGGAACTCGCGGCGGTACGTGACGCCGCCCCGTCCAGCAAGTTTCGCATCGCCGGGGCGAAGATCCCGCGCTCGCCGCATCGCGAAAGCGGACGAACCGCGGCGCTGGTGCACATCAATATCTCGGAGCCCAAGACACCCGACGATCCCGATTCTGCACTCTCGTTTTCGATGGAAGGAACGCCCGACCAGCCGCCGGCCGCTCTGATTCCTTTTTTCTGGTCCCCGAGTTGGAACTCAATTCAAGCCGTGAATACCTATCAGAAGGAAATCGGCGGACCATTGCGCGGGGGCGATGCCGGCGTGCGCCTCGTCGAGCCGCCACCGAAAAATGGGCAGGCCTATTTCACCGCGATCCCGGCGGCGTTCCAGAAACGCGAGAGCGAGTGGCTGCTGGTCGCGATGTACCACATCTTTGGATCGGAGGAATTGAGCCTCGAGGCGCCGGCAATTCGAGAACTCGCGGTGACGCCTCATGTTGCCATGAATACGGACGAGTTTCGAGAAGGCATGGAAGTGGAAGTGACTTTGGCCGAGGGCACGTTCCGCCTGCCGGTACGAATCCATCCGGAGATGCCCGCCGGGGTGGCTGCGCTGTCGGTCGGTTTAGCTCCGCTTGTGGGAATTCAGTTGCCAGATTGGGGAAAGATCACGAGGACAAAATGACGAGTCCCCACCCGATCCTTTCGATCCTCGGTATTGTCATCGTCGCCATGAGCATCGCGGCGTTCCTGATCTGGGTCGAGCGACGTTTGCTCGCGCTGTGGCAGGACCGTTACGGGCCGAACCGTGTCGGCCCCTTCGGTTTGCTCCAGGTTCTGGCGGATTCGATCAAGATTTTTATGAAGGAGGACTGGATTCCTCCCTTCGTGGACCGGCCGGTTTTCGTCGTGGCGCCGGCGATTGTTTTCGTAACCGTGCTGATGTCGTTCGCTGTGCTTCCGGTGGCGCCGGGAATCATCGTGAGCGACTTGAATGTCGGCCTGCTGTTCTTTCTCGCCATGTCATCCCTGGGCGTTTACAGCGTCGTGCTCGCCGGCTGGTCTTCTAACAACAAGTACGCCCTCCTCGGCGGCCTGCGCGCTGCCGCCCAGATGCTGAGCTATGAAGTCTTCATGGGCCTCTCCGTGACGGGCGTCGTGCTGCTGGCGGGATCGTTCAGCCTGCCGGCGATCGTCGAGGCACAGAAGAAGGTCTGGTTTGTGATTCCTCAGTTCGGCGGCTTCGTCTTATTCCTGATCGCCGGCCTGGCTGAGACCCGGCGCATTCCGTTCGATCTGCCCGAGGCCGAAAGCGAACTGGTCGCCGGTTATCACTCCGAGTACTCCGGCATGAAGTTTGGCATGTTTTTTGTCGGAGAGTACATGGGAGTCACGTTGATCTCCGGCATGATCACAGTCCTGTTTTTCGGAGGATGGCTCGGCCCGGTACTTCCCGGGCTGGTCTGGTTTTTTATCAAGATGTTTTTCTTCATCGCATTTTTCGTTCTCGTGCGCGCGGCGCTCCCGCGTCCACGGTTTGATCAACTCATGTCGTGGGGATGGAAGGTGATGTTGCCTCTGGCCTTAATCAACCTGCTTGCAACCGGCGCGGCAGTCGTCGCGTGGAGATAGAAAGATGCTGAGCATACTGAGGACAATCTGGTACGTGTTTCTCCATTCCTTCCAGAAAAGGATCACGGTCCAGTACCCGGAACAAAAGCCATACCTCGCGCCCCGCTTCCGGGGAAGGATTATTCTGTCCCGCGATCCCGACGGAGGCGAACGCTGCGTAGCCTGCAACCTCTGTGCGGTCGCTTGCCCGGTCGGTTGCATCGCGCTGCAGGCAACCGAGGACAAAACGGGCCGGCGTTATCCGGAGTTTTTCCGTATTAACTTTTCGCGATGCATTTTTTGCGGGTATTGCGAAGAGGCCTGCCCCACTTATGCCATCCAGCTGACCCCCGATTTCGAGATCGGAGAGTTTCATCGCAAAAATCTGGTGTACGAGAAAGAGGATTTGCTGATCGCCGGTCCCGGCAAGTATCCCGGCTACAACTTCTGGCGCGTGGCGGGAGTCAAGATCGGCGGAAAAGACAAGGGCGAAGCGGCGCATGAAGATGAGCCGGTCGATGTACACACGCTGCTGCCCTAGAGACGGGATGGAAGAGAGCTTTATGGAACTCGCTTTTTACATCGCCGGTGGCGTGGCCGTCCTCTCGACCGCTCTGATGCTGACTCGGCTGCACATTGTGCATGCCCTGCTGTATCTGATCGTGTCGTTGCTGGGTGTGGCCGTGGTGTTCTACCTGCTCGGCGCCCCATTTGTGGCGGCGCTTGAAATCATCGTTTACGCGGGCGCCATCATGGTGCTTTTCGTTTTCGTGGTCATGATGCTCAATCTGGGGGCCCCGGGGGTGGAAACCGAAAAACGCTGGCTCACCCCAGGGATCTGGGCGGGGCCGGTGGTTTTGGCCGGCATCCTTATTATAGAGGTCCTTTCCCTGGTCCGCGGCAGCTCTACCGCTCTAGCACCAGGCGGGGTAGAGCCGAAGCAGGTTGGCATCGCGCTGTTTGGGCCTTACCTGATTGGCGTGGAACTGGCTTCCTTGCTCCTGCTGGCGGGACTGGTGGGCGCCTATCACCTGGGCTACCGCAGAGTGGAAAAACGGGAGATTCAACATGACGCAGATACCCATTATGGACGGGCTGTTATTGGCGGGGATCTTGTTCTCGCTGGGGCTGACCGGCCTGCTCGTACGCCGTAACCTGATTTTCGTCTTGATGTCGCTCGAGGTGATGCTCAATGCCGCGGGTCTGGCATTCGTGGTCGCGGGCGCGCGATGGCATCAAGCCGACGGGCAGGTCATGTTTCTGTTCATCCTGACGATGGCGGCGGCCGAAGTTGCGGTGGGTCTGGCGCTGGTGCTCGAAATCTATCACCGCTTCAAGTCCCTGGATGTGGACGAACTCAGCGAGATGAGAGGCTGACGTGATCCGTTTGTTGTGGCTCATTCCGGCGTTGCCTTTCGCGAGCGCATTGATCCTGGTGCTGGTTGGCTCCCGTTTGTCGAAACGATGGGCCGCCGTCTTTGGCGTAGGTTCGATCGGACTCTCGGCGGTGATCACGATTGGGGTGGCGGTTAGCTTTATCGGTGCGCCCCCGCCGGGAAACTCGTATACCCAGCTCCTCTGGACCTGGATCAATGTGGATGGCTTTCGGCCCCAGATCGGCTTTTACCTCGATTCGCTGTCGCTCGTGATGCTTCTGGTGGTTACGTTCGTCGGCTTCCTCATTCACGTGTACTCAGCCGAGTTCATGATCGAAGACGAGGATTACAGCCGCTTCTTCGCCTACATGAATCTATTCGTTGCCTCGATGCTGACGCTGCTGCTCGGGAATAATCTTCTCCTCCTTTATCTCGGATGGGAAGGCGTCGGTTTGTGCAGTTACCTGCTCATCGGCTTCTGGTATCGGGATCCGGCCAATGGGCGGGCGGCTCAGAAGGCCTTCATCTTAACTCGCGTCGGCGATACTGCCATGTCAATCGGCTTGTTTCTGCTGTTCACGCGCCTGGGTACGCTCGGGATTCAGGAGCTCATGCAGCGAGCTTCTGCCCATTGGCCCTCGGGGTCCTCGTATGCCGTGGCGGCCGCGTTTCTTCTGCTGGGGGGCGCGGTCGGCAAGTCAGCCCAACTTCCGTTGCAGGTTTGGCTGCCGGATGCAATGGCTGGTCCGACCCCGGTCAGCGCACTGCTTCACGCCGCGACCATGGTGACAGCGGGTGTTTATCTCATCGCGCGGACGCACGTTCTGTTTTCTCTGGCGCCGTCGGCTCAGATGGCGGTGGCCGTGGTAGGCGCGTGCACACTGCTTCTCGCCGGCTTCAGCGCGCTGACCCAGCATGAGATCAAGCGCATCCTCGCCTACTCAACCGTCAGCCAAATTGGCTATATGTTCCTCGCGCTCGGCGTAGGAGCATGGCAGGCGGCCTTGTTCCACTTCGTGACCCACGCCTTCTTCAAGGCCCTGCTGTTCCTGGGTGCCGGCGTCATTATTAACGCTCTCGATGAAGAGCACAGCATCTTTCGCATGGGCGGTTTGCGCAAGGAGCTGCCGGTCACTTTCTGGACATTTCTCATCGCAGGCTGCTCGCTCGCCGGCCTGCCCTTTGTCACCGCAGGCTTTTTCAGCAAGGATCTGATTATCTGGGACGCGTGGTCAGCCGAGAACGGGCATCCGGCACTTTGGATGGCAGGCATCGTCGGCGCGCTGCTGACTGCGCTCTACACCTTCCGAATCATTTTTCGTGTGTTCTTCGGGCCCTTGGGAAAACCTGTGACCAAACGGCCAGGGTATCGGATGACGATCCCTCTGGTGGTGCTCGCTTTCCTTTCCCTCGTGGGTGGATCCCTGAAGGAGCCTTTGCTCCGATTCTTGCATTCGGCATTGCCATCGACCATCGAAGCTCACGCCGGTGCCCTCACGGAGATCCGCTCCGAGGCGATTGCCGGAGTCATATTTCTTGTTGGCTTGTATTTCGCGTATCTGTTTCACCTTCAGAAACGCAACTGGGCAGACGCTCTGGTATCAGGCCCGATCGGACGCGGCTTGCACCAATGGTGGTTTGCGGACTGGGGCTTTGACTGGATCTACGACAAGATCTTGGTCGAGCCCTTCCTCTGGGCGACCCAAATCAATAAGAGTGATTTCGTCGATGCCTTCTATACCGGAGTCGCGCGGCTCACGGAATGGTTTTACCGGGGATTGAGCCGTACCGAAACCGGCCGCGTCCGCTGGTACGCGGCGGGAATGGCCGCAGGCTCTGTAATTTTCCTGGCAATGGTGCTTTTCAAATGATGCTGCTCTCACTCATTGGAATTCTCTTGGCCGGCGGGGTTGTTGCGTGGCTCGCGGAGCGGTGGAACGCGCAACTCGCACGGTGGGTCTCGCTGGTTGCGATTGCGATCGATTTCGTTCTGGCCCTTATCGTCTGGGCGGGCAGGGCCGCGAACGCAACCAGTCGGTGGCTCGACGAAGTCGACTGGACCTGGGTGCCCGGCCTCGGCATCCACTTTCATCTCGCAGTCGACGGCCTCAGCTTGCTGATGCTGGGCCTTACGTTCTTTCTGGGCATCGTGGCTGTGCTGGCCTCGTGGACGGAAATCCAGGAGAGGGTCGGCTTTTTCCATTTCAATCTCCTGTGGGTTCTGGCGGGAATTGCCGGGGTATTTCTGGCGATCGATCTATTCCTGTTTTATTTTGCCTGGGAGTTGATGCTGGTCCCGATGTATTTCCTGATCGTCATCTGGGGCCACGAGCGAAGGGTCTACGCAGGCGCGAAATTTTTTCTCTTTACCCAGTGCAGCGGGCTGCTGATGCTGATCGCCATCCTGGCGCTCTACTTTCTCCACCATCGGACGACGGGCGTTTACACCTTTGAATACTCGGAACTGTTGAGCACCGAGCTCAGCCGCCGCGCGGAACTCTGGATTATGCTCGGCTTCTTTGTCGCCTTTGCGGTGAAGTTACCGGTGTTTCCGCTGCACACCTGGCTGCCCGATGCCCATACCCAAGCTCCCACCGCAGGCAGCGTAATCCTGGCCGGGTTGTTGCTAAAGACCGGGGCGTACGGAATGATCCGCTTCGTTGTTCCACTGTTTCCCGACGCCGCTTCTGAGTTTGCTCCAATCGCTCTGGCTTTGGCCGCGATCGGGATTGTCTATGGCGCAGTGATGGCGTACTCGCAGACCGATCTCAAGCGCCTGGTCGCTTATACCAGCGTCAGTCACCTTGGATTTGTGCTGCTCGGAATCTTCTCCTGGAATCCGCTTGGGCTCCAGGGCGCGGTGATGACGATGATCAGTCATGGCCTGAGCACCGGAGCGCTCTTCGTATTGGTCGGAAGCCTACAGGAGCGTCTCCATACCCGTGATCTCGATCAGATGGGAGGTCTATGGACCATCATGCCGAGATTAAGCGGGGCCGCACTCTTCTTCAGTCTGGGTTCGCTCGGTCTGCCTGGACTCGGGGACTTCGTGGGCGAGTTTCTGGTGTTGCTGGGATCGTACCGAGTCAGTATCACGATCACGGTGGTTGCCAGTCTCGGGGTTCTCGCCTCAACCTTCTATGCGCTGCGGATGGTCGGGCGCGCCTTTCAGGGACCAAATACGCATGCCTGGAAGGTTTCTGACCTGAACTTGCGGGAAGCCTTCATGATGGCCGTCATGATCGTGGGCCTTCTTGGGCTGGGACTCTATCCGCAGCCGGTACTCAACACTTCCGTCCGGGCTTTGGAGAATTCCGAGCTGCAGGTGCCAGTCGCGGCTTTGCGGAGATGAACGTCCGGCATGAACATCTGGAATGAACATCGGAGTTGAACATCGGAGTTGAAGATCGGAGTTGAAGATCGGGTCGAAGATCGGAGTTGAAGATCCATGCTGAACGCCCGGGACCTCATCGCCTTGCTTCCAGTCCTCGTGATCTCGGCAACTGCCGTGGTTGTGATGCTGGGGATTGCCTTTAAGCGGAGTCACGTCCTCGCAGCAGCGCTAACCCTGGCCGGATTGGCGGGCGCTTTCGTCTCGATCTTTCGGGCGGTGCCGCTCGCGCCCCGGCAAGTCACATCGCTTTTGCTCGTGGACCGGTTCGCCTTGTTCTACATGGGCCTGATCATTGCCTCAGCCTTCGTTGTAGCGGTGTTGTCGTTCGATTATTTGAAGAATCAGGATATTCACCATGACGAACTGTATCTCCTGTTACTCCTCGCGACTCTGGGTTGTTCGGTGCTGGTGGCGAGCACTCACTTTGTTTCGTTTCTTCTCGGACTTGAGATTCTGAGCGTCTCGCTCTATGCCTTAATTGCGTACCTGAAAGACAGGAGCCAGGCGCTCGAAGCCGGAATCAAGTACCTGATTCTGGCTTCTGCATCCGCCGCAATTCTTCTTTTCGGCATGGCCCTCATCTACGCCGATACCGGGACGATGGAGTTTTCGCGCCTCCGGGAGGTTTCACCCGAGGGCTCAAGCCTCGCCTTGCTCGCGGGCGGAGTCGCGCTGATCGTCACGGGAATCGGCTTCAAACTGGGTGTGGTTCCTTTTCATCTCTGGACCCCGGATGTCTACGAAGGCGCGCCCGCGCCCGTGGCGGCATTCGTAGCGACAACCTCCAAGAGCGCGATGGTCGGGTTGCTCGTGCGCTTTGCTTATTTGTCCGGCGCCCTCGATCATCGTCGGGTGTTTCTGGTGTTCGCGGTCATCGCGATCGCTTCCATGTGTGCGGGAAATCTGCTGGCGCTCTGGCAGAGAAACGTCAAGCGGATTCTGGCGTACTCTTCGATTGCCCATTTCGGATACATCTTGGTGGGGTTTCTTGCCGGCGGAGCTATGGGAATCGAGGCAGTGAGCTTCTATCTCGTGGCCTACAGTTTAGCGATACTTGCTGCCTTTGGAGTGGTCACGGTGCTCTCCGGTGCCGAGCGCGATGCCGACGATATCGACGACTACCGCGGTCTGTTCTGGCAACGGCCCCTGCTCGCCTCGGTCTTAACGGTCGTGCTTCTCTCACTCTCCGGAATTCCCGCAACCATAGGGTTTGTCAGCAAGTTCTATGTGCTCGCGGCCGGTGCGGGGGCTTCCGCCTGGGCCTTGATCTTGATTCTGGCAATCACCAGCGTCGCCGGCCTCTTCTACTACCTGCGTATCGTGGTGGCACTATACGCAGCCCCGCCACAGCATGCTCTCATTCAGGCGCCACTTTGGCGTGCTGCTGTTGTAGTGGTCGCACTCGCGGCTGTCCTGGTCTGGGCTGGTATTTATCCCGCGCCGCTGCTCAGGCTGGTCCGGACAACCGCGGCGCCGCGTGATCAGCAGGATCGGTCCTTGGTAACGAAATCGAATAGATGACCCACATAGCGGAGGACAGGCGCCAGTATGCGCGCCAAACGGGCCCCCAGTGTTCCCGATGATGTGCCGTGTCAATCCCTTGGACCCGTTGCGAGAAGTCGGGTTCCAGGGATATTCGAGCCTAGCTGGAGCGATCTGATCGAAATCCCCGGTTGGGCCCAAGCTAGTCAGCTGCCATGCTCGTTAGCTCGGTTTCGGCTGGGCTAGACACAAGCTCAGTCTGGTGCCGATCTTGCCGCAGATGCGCTTCAAAAGCAGCCAGCTGCGCTTGAATCTCCAGTTCCGCTGTCCGCTTGCGGATGACTTCCTCACGGTAGCGACGCAAAAAGTAATCAATGGTCTCCACCCGAATTTTGATCGACCCTGTCGGCTTGTTCTCGTCGAGATCCTTGAAGCAGAAGTATGGCGTTCCGGACTGCTCGATAATGCCTTCGATCACGCCGTAGATGGGTGCATCATGGCCGCACTTGAAGTTAGAAATCTCGAGCGCGACCAGGTTCGGATGTCGCGCCGTGAACTTTGCCGCCCAGACTTTGTGGTTGGTGCTGCAGGAGTAAGAATTCTTCCATGCGTCAGTGATGTCGAGCGGGCTGCTGATCACTCCCGCCCGGACTTCCTCGCCAAACAAGCGTTCCAGCAGGTCATCATCGAGTGGGAGCGTGTTCTGCGAAAAGATGGGGTAGCCGAGCTTCTGAAACTCATCCAGAATCTCGTGGTTCAGACCCGGATCGTGATGATACGGCCGTCCCAGCATCACGATACCGATGCGGTTCTCGCGCTCCAGCTGATCGAGCACCTCCCGCACACGCCGCCGTAGGTTGGTTTCGTATTCCTTCAGTGCGGCAAATCCAGACTCGACCGCCCGGTCATTTTCTTCTAGCGACAAACCAAGAACCGGCTGCCACGCCTCGAGCATCTGGTGCGCGAACAGCCTGCGGTCTGCAAAGTTCAGCACAGGGTCGATGTATTTGACGTTATGTTCGGCGAAGACATCATTTTCTTTCGTGAACGCCGCCTTCACGGTTTCGGGAGTTGCAGTGACCGTGGGGCACGCATTCGTGCCGACAACTTTCACCAGCGACGAATGCAGCACGTCGTACATCGGGAAGAAGATTGCGTGGAGCGGCTTTTTGCGGTGCTTTTCCTGAATCAGGTTGTAGACGTGCGAAATGCCGATTTTCGCCGGGAAGCAGGGATCGATGGCTCCTCGGCTGGCGCCCGCGCGATAAAGCTCTGAGCTGGTGTAGTCGGAATAAATGATGTTCTCGGGCTGCACACCGAGGCTTTCGAAATATGCGTTGAAGAGCGGGGCATAGGTGTAAATGTTCAGCACGCGCGGAATTCCTATGCGGACCTTCCTGCGGTTTTCCATGAGCGCGCGGCGCTCTTTGTCGTTCTTCTTCCAGCCGGCCCAACCTTTGCTCGGCAACGGATCGGCGACGCTCTTGGCATTGGTCGGGCGGAACACTTCCTTCGATGCATAGTCGACAAAGTTCGGGTGCTGGGCACGAATGGAGTCGAGGCCAGCCTTGATCTCTTTCATGTCGTTAAGCTCCTCAACCGTGCCCTTCTCGCAGGTGGCGATGATCAGGCGCTGCTCCCCATGCATGAGCGGGACTTTTGTGACCTTTTGGATTGGCACGAAGCTCATGTCATCCTTAGGGGCAGTGCGGATATCGATGAACGTGCGCAGGCAGTCGTTCTTGCAGAAGTGGCAGCGCGTGTCTTCATTTCGCGTAGTGCGATACTCGATCTTGCGTACAGCATCCAGGCCCACGAATGTCGTTCGCTGGCCGTTACGCCACAGGCGGAGTGATTCCTGGGCCGCGCCGATCGCGCCCGATTCTCCGCAATGTTCATGCACGATAATTTCCGGCTGCTTGCCA
>JAFAGX010000159.1 GCA_019237515.1 Acidobacteriaceae bacterium | reverse complement strand
GCGTTTGGATTTTGACTACACGGTGCTAGAAGGGCCAGCGATTGGCTCGCATGATGAAGCCATGCAACTCGCACGGCTCTGCGATGGGATAGTGCTGGTTGTGCGTGCGAATAAAACCCGTCGCATCGTGGCACAAGAAATACGAGAAAAATTGCGATCTGCTAACGCTCGTCTTTTGGGCGTGGTCATGACTGAGCGGACTCTACCGATACCGGAAGCGATCTACCGCAAGTTGTAACGTAGTTGTGAAAAACGGGACAAAACTGGGGTGGGACTCATCTAGCGGAGCTTTGTCCCTCCCCCAGAACTCCGAACGCGCAGAACTCACCACAGCCGCATCGGTTCTCTCTGCGGAGTGGTATGCGATTGAGACGCGCTATCGGTTCGAGCGAAAAGTTACAGTACAGCTCCAGCGACAAGGTTTTGAGACCTTTCTTCCGGCTATAAAACAGATCCACCGCTGGAGTGATCGTCGCAAGGTTGTGGATACGCCACTGTTTCCTGGATACACCTTTGCCCGCACGGATTCGTCCGCAGCAAATTACAAGCAGATCCTCCAAACGGCAGGGGTAGTGGGGCTGATTACGTTCTCGGGGGCGGCGGCGCCGGTTCCTGCCAAACAAATCGAAGATCTTCGAAAACTGTTGTCACAGGATGTGCCATGCGCTCTGCATCCTTTCTTAAAGGCGGGACAGAAGGTGCGAATTCGCGGTGGTTGCCTGGATGGTCTCGAGGGAGTGCTCGCGGGAACAGGGCGGAAACATTTGGTGATCTCGATTGATTCCATTCAACAAGCAATTGCCATCACAATTGATGGTTACGAATTGGAGCTGGTTTAGGTGGTCACAGCGCCACGGCCCCAATCTGTTTCCGGGCATCACGAAGGCTTATTGCCAGCGCGGTTGATCCTGGGAAGGCCGATTGGAATCGTGCAGCCGAAGCGAAGCAAGGTGGTTTCGATCGCTCCAGGCTGCTACTCCTCCCGATGGAGCGATTCGCAAGAGGCGGGTTTGCAATTGCACCCGCCGAGACGAACCCTACTGCAAACCATTTTGCCCGCTCCGGGCATGGCGAACTACCGATTCGCTCTTGGCAAGCACGTCGTGGCCGATTTCTTGTTGCTGATCGCGGCTTTTGGACTGCTGCCTGTTCAGAGTCACCAATTTGGTCAGTGGGCTGGACCGATCCTGGTCTATGGAGCCATATTCACACTGCTTGGGTATTCGGAACGCCTTTACGATCGAGAAATTCTCCGACTGCCGACAGAAGAGACAGTGCTGTTGCTCAAGGTTTTTGTCTGGTCGACTGCCATGATGAGCGTGGCCTTTGTAAGTTGGGGAGGCCCGGCCCAACATTCAGTATTGAAATTCATTACTGCGGCTTCGCTGGGCTGCACGCTTATGCTCGTGTATCGGAGGTGTCTGCGGGAATTTCTCTCAAGAAGGGTGGCAAACGGCAACACCCGAAATGTTCTCGTTGTTGGTGCAGGACAAGTGGGCCGCAAGCTCGCACGCCTTATAGAAGAAGATCCTGCTGAACGGCGGAGGGTCTGTGGTTTTCTGGACGCCAAGCAACTCTGGCGTAAAGATGTGCTCGGGGGAGTAGAGGATTTGCCGGCTGTTGCGCGGCAAGAATTTGTAGATGAAGTCCTTATTACTGTGCCGCAACAGAGCCAGATTGCGCGAAAAGCAATTTGGCAAGCGCGGCGCAATCACATCGACGTGAAGATCGTTGCGGATGTGATGGGTGCAGATCCGTCGCGAGTTACATTGGAGCGGTTCGAAGATATTCCCGTTGTGACTCTCTGGGAGGAAGCCGTTCCGGTCGTTCGGCTTCTCCTCAAGCGAATTGCTGACCTGATTTTCTCTGGCATCGGGCTGATATGTGCTGCGCCGCTATTTGCAGCAATTGCTCTCGCGATCAAGTTGGACTCGCCGGGCTCGGTTTTTTATCGCGCGCCTCGTGTCGGTCTCAAAGGACGACACTTTCTCTGTTACAAGTTCCGCACCATGGTGGCGGATGCGGACCGGTTGAAGGAGGACCTACGTGAGCAGAACGAGCGACAGGGGCCGTTTTTCAAGCTCGCTGGTGATCCACGCGTGACTCACGTGGGCAGATTTCTGCGTCGCTACAGCCTGGATGAGTTACCTCAAATGTGGAATGTTTTGAAAGGAGAAATGAGCCTCGTAGGGCCGAGACCTCATCCGGTTGACGATGTTCAGCGCTATGCGTTGGAGGACTATCAAAGGCTGGAGGCCACTCCGGGACTGACAGGTTTATGGCAGGTGACCGCAAGGCACGATCCGTCATTTGAGCGGAGCATGGCGCTGGATCGTGAATACATCGGACGGTGGTCGCTAGGAATGGATCTGCGAATCCTTTGTAAGACGATTGGGGCGGTGGTGCGAGGTGAGGGGGCCTGAGCATGGCTGCCACTGAACAGATCTTCGTGGCCGAGTCGGCGACAAGCAATGTCATCAGTGCGGTCGTAAGGGTATTTTTGCAAATCCTGCAAGTGCTGATGGCAGCACCCTCACTTATTCTTCTAGCAACTCTCGGGTTGATGCTTTTCCATTCGCCGGATGGTCCCGCGTTCGTGTATGACCGGCTCGCGCTGGGAATTCTGGTCTTTGTTTTCTTCTTGAGCGCGTGCGTACTGCAACAGCCATTTTGGATCGGCGGTAGGGTTGTGGGGCCGCTTTTCGCTCTGCTGCTTCTCGCATTCAGTGATGCGCTGGCGCAACCCTATGAGCCCAAGATCTGGAGTGTGTTTGCGGCGAAATGGGTCGTGCCTCTCGTCTTGTTCCTTGTAGCTTCCAATGTCTTTCGATGCAGGATTGCACTCCAGCAATTTGAGAGTTTCGCGTTAGTGGCCTTCGTATATCTCAGCCTTACCGCGATCTTCTTTCTTATTGGCGCAAAGGTTTTCATTTTCCCGCGTTACATTCTTGATGAGGGTTTGGGTATCCATGCGGATCGCGCGCGCGGCCCATTTCTGCAGGCGGTCGCCAACGGCGTCGCGATCAACCTGCTCGGGTTGATTGCACTCGATTCGTTCCGGCGGCGGCGCTTGCGCGGCATTACGGGATTGCTCTTGGTGGCGATGTTGCCGATAGCCATCCTGGCAACAAAAACTCGCGCAGTGTGGCTCTCGTTTGTCGCATCGATCGTTGCCGTAACGCTTTTTTCGAGCAGCAGGCGTTTGCGGAGAGCTTGTGTCACGATGATGATTTGCAGTGCGGTCACGCTCACGGCATTCATCAGTTTCGGTGAACACCATAGATCACTTGGCGAACGTCTGGAGGAAGACAGTCCAGTCGAGTTCCGCATGGCGATTTATCAGGCGGGGTGGGGAATGTTTGTTAACAAGCCGTTCGCCGGGTGGGGCGGGGAGGCGATGCAACCAGAGCTGTCACGTAGGATCAGTGATTTTCGGCAGGAAGAATATTATTTTCACAACACCTGCCTGGAAATTCTGGTGCAGTACGGCCTTATTGGAATTGCACTCTATTTGTGGGTGATTGTCGACCTTTTTCGAATTGGGCGTATGTCTGGATTCGAAAATTCGGGTCAGTTGGGCTTCCTCGACGGCGAATTCCGCAGACTATGGCCAATCTTCTTGCTAGCCTATCTAATCAACGCGACGTTTGTGGTCATGAACTACCAATTCGTCAATGGATTAGTTTTCTCTATTGCCGGAATGCTAAACGGGCAAAACCAGCTAGCGGAACTGCATGCCAGCCGTTGAGATCTGCTCTCCGGCCGATAATCCCAATGCTGCCGATTTTCTCTACTTAAGACAAGGTTCCCGAGGTGACGGTGCGCTGTCTTCTGACGCTATGCGCGGGGGAATCTATCTCGCCGGCCGGTATGCGTTGGGAGTGGTTGTGAGCTTGGGAAACATGCTGGTGATGACATGGTGGATCGGCCCGCATGCGTACGGAGTTTTCGTGACTGCAATCACGATGGTTGCCTTACTCGCAGCAATCGCCCGTAGCGGCATAGATACGTACCTGGTGCGCATGGAGGCAGGGCCAGATGAACGTGTTTATGGCACAGCCGCAACGGTTCTTTTGGCTATTTCCCTAGCGTTGGCAGCGATAGCAGCAGCGGCCACACCCTTTCTCATCCATTGGTACGGCGATCGTGAGTTTGCTGGACCCTATCTATTCCTACTTTTAACGATACCTGTTACTGCTCTGACTGGTGTGCCGATGGCGAAGCTCGAACGGGCTTTGGAATTTCGTAGGGTCGCTGCGATCGAGCTGTCGGGGCAAGCACTGGGCTTGCTGGTGTCGGCAGTGCTTGCCTGGTTGCGGGCTGGTGTTTGGGCGCCGGTTGCTGGCCAGTTCGCATGGCAATCTTTCACGTTAGTAGCGGCTCTTGTTTCTGCTTCCATTGCTCTCCGATTCCAGTTTGACGCACGGATCGCGCGCGAGATGCTGTCGTATGGAGTTGGCCTGACGGCATCACTGCGGATATGGCAATTGCGGACGCTGGTGAATCCGTTGCTGGTAGGACGTTTCGCTGGGCCGGAAGCCGTGGCATTCATCGCTCTTGCGGTCCGGATCGCCGAAGCGCTGGGAACAATTCGGTTGGCAGCAGGACGAATGGCAATTGCGGCACTGGCCCGGCTGCAGAGCCGACGCGAAGATTTTCGCAAGACTTTGCAACAAGCTCTGTACCTGCAGGTCCTCACTCTCGGTTCATTGTTGGCCGCGTTCGCTCTACTGGGCCCTGTTATCCTTCCGCGCGTAATCGGTGCACGCTGGAACCCAAGTTTGACGCTTTATCCCTTTGTTGCTGCCGGGGTGCTTGTAAACTCTGTTTACAATCTGCAGGCATCGGCGCTGTTCGTCATCGGCAGACAATGGCTCGTGCTGCAGTCGTATTCAGCGCATCTGGCAGGGCTGTCGGCTGCGACTTTATTTCTGCTTCCGAGATGCGGGATTGCCGGTTATGGCTGGGCAGAATTGATTGCCTGTGGTTCTTACTTCATCATCCATCGAGGGCTTCGGCGCGAAATTGCAATTTCCTATCGCCAGTTGGTGGGTTGCATGGCGGTATGCCTGCCTATCTTGTTTCTGTTTCCGCTAGTCACGCTGGTACGTCGCAGCATGCAATAACAATCAAACTTATCGCAGGGAAATGCCCAAGCTTGCGTATCTCGCGAACATCTTCCCGTCGTCTGTAGAACCATACGTGGTTGAAGAAATTGCTGAACTGCAGAGGCGCGGCGAGTCGGTAATTTGCTGCAGTGTGCTCAGGTCACCAGAGGATCTTGAAGAAGACCTACTCAGGTTCGCCAGCCAGACGATTTATATTCGACCGCTGCGGTTTTCGGCTGTGATGTCAGCGTGCTGGATGGTGATCAGGAGATGTTCTACCTTGAAGCACTTTCTTCGTCGTGCCATCCAAAGACGAAGGCCCACGGAACGAAGGCTTCGGGCTTTGCTGCACACTGCGCTTGGATGTTATTACGCGGTGTTGTTGCGCAATCGCGGTGTTCAGCATATTCACGTGCACCACGGGTATTTCGGATCGTGGGTTGCCATGGTTGCGGCGCGGTTGCTAAACATTCCGTTCAGCATCACTTTGCACGGGTCTGATCTCCTGGCCAACGCTGCTTACCTCGACATCAAGCTCCAAAGCTGTCAATTTTGCGTAACCATTTCGGAGTTCAACCGGCGGTACATTCTCGGGAATTATCCGGAAATTGATTCTGAGAAGGTTTACGTGCGACGCATGGGAGTCGACTGTTCTCAGACGCTAAGGCAAGACGCTAGAGCGGAGGACTCACCTCTGAGGATGCTCGCGGTTGGGCGGTTACACCAGGTGAAGGATCATGCATTCCTGGTGCGCGCCTGCCATCAACTGGAGACTCGCGGGTCGCGATTCGTGTGCTCGATTGCTGGAGAGGGTCCTGAGCGTGCGCACCTTGAAGCGCTTATCCAAAACCTGAATCTGCAACGCGAAATCCGGCTGCTCGGGCAGCTGTCACGGATCGAACTTGATCAGCAGTATGAAACTGCGGATGTCGTGGTACTTACGAGCCGAAGCGAAGGAATTCCGTTGACGCTGATGGAAGCGATGGCACGGGAAAAGCTTGTGCTTGCGCCTGCAATCACGGGAATTCCTGAATTAGTCGTCGATGGCGAAACCGGGTTTCTGTTTCGGGCTGGTTTGGTGGACGATTTCATAGCAAAAGTCGAGCGCATTACCAGTGCAGGCTGCGGTTTTGGCGAGATACGCTGGCAGGCGCGCGAGCACGTAACCCGACACTTCAATCGCGTCAAAAATCTTCCCGCGTTTTGCGAACTGCTCCTGGCAAACATTCGCGACAACTCCGACCGGGTATCCGCAGCTGCGTAGAGAGGCGATGGCGATGAGAATCCTCTTCTGCAACAAATACAACTTCCGCTTCAGTGGAACTGAAGCCTACATATTCGAGGTCATGGATCTGTTGCGCTCACGCGGTCACGAAGTGGCGTTGTTTTCAATGCAGGATTCGCGCGGCGACGCAACGCCCTATGATCATCACTTCGTTGCCCATATTGATTTCAAAGCGCGCCAGGGATTCATGGCTCGCGCGAAGTTGGCGGCGCATGCAGTTTATTCGACCGAGGCGCGCAAGCGCTTGCGGCAGATGATTTCTGCCTTTCGTCCCGATATCGCTCACGTACGCAATATCTATCATCATTTGTCGCCGTCAATACTGTGGGAACTAAAAAAGCAGGGCATACCCGCGCTTTACCACCTCAACGATTTCAAGATGTTGTGCCCCACTTACAACCTGGTCTCAAATGGCGCGGCATGCGAGCAGCCTTGCAGGGGAAAGTTCTGGAAAGTTGTCAGCCAACGATGTTACAGCGGGCCGCTCAGTGCGTCAGTGATTCTTGCCGCAGAGGCATATGTGCACTACTGGGCGGGGACTTACGAAAAATGCGTCGACCACTTTCTGGTGCCCAGCCAATTCGCGAAGCAGTTGCTAATTCAGAATGGCTTCGATGATTCGAAGATTTCTGTACTCAACCATTTTCAGGTGCTGGACTCATCGAGAGTTGCGGTTCCGGGCGACTCGATTCTTTATTTCGGCCGATTGTCAGCAGAAAAAGGAGTCTCTGACCTGATTCGCGCGATGAAGCTGGTGCCAAAGGTTCATCTGGTTATTGCTGGCGATGGACCGCAGCGTACTGAGTTGCAGATGCTCACTCTTGCTTTGAACTTGCGAAATGTAGAGTTCGTCGGGCAGGTGCAAGGCGACGAGTTGAGCCGATTGATTGACTCCGCGCGTTTCACAGTGCTGCCCTCTCGCGCATATGAAACGCTGGGCAAGAGCATCTTGGAATCATTTGCACGGGGGCGGGCGGTGATTGCCTCCGACCTGGGTTCACGGCGGGAGTTGGTCCACGAAGACAGAACTGGGCTGCTTCATCAGGTTGGCAATGTTGAGCAATTGGCCGGCGCGATTTCGTACCTGCATGAAAGGCCTGATATTGCGATGCAAATGGGACTAGAGGGCCGCAAGTTGGTGGAGACGTATCACTCGCCAGAAAAACACTACCAAGAGTTGATCACTCTCTATGATCGATTGAGGTCACGCGAAAGTTCGATGTACGCGATAAAACCGAGCACCGGGCCGATACGGGTTGCGTTCATCGGGGGGCGAGGCGTGATCTCTAAATACAGCGGAATAGAAACTTATTACGAAGAAGTCGGCAAACGACTGGTTGCAATGGGCTACGACGTGACGATCTATTGTCGATCCTACTTCACGCCTGCGCTTGAAACATACGAAGGTATGCGTCTGGTGCGTCTGCCGACGATGCGGTCAAAACACCTCGAAACTCTAGTCCATACCATCCTCAGCACAATGCATGTGATCTTCACAAAGTGCGACATTGTGCATTATCACGCGCTCGGTCCCGCGCTGTTTTCATTGGCTCCCCGGCTGGTACTGAAGAAAACGGTTGTGACGGTACAAGGGCTGGACTGGCAGAGAAGAAAATGGGGCTGGTGCGCTTCACTTGCCCTGAGACTGGGGGAAATCGCCTCGGCGTTTTTGCCGGACCTCACCATTGTTGTCTCAAAACAATTACAACGCTATTACCGAAGTCAATATGACATAGAGACCAAGTACATCCCGAATGGTGCGACTTTAAGACAACGAAGCAAACCCATGAAGATTCTCGAATGGGGACTCGATCCTGACAATTACGTCTTGTTTCTTGGGCGATTTTCTCCTGAGAAGAACTTGCATCTGCTGATCGAAGCTTATGAGATGTCAGACATAAATCTGAAGCTCGCCCTGGCAGGCGGCTCGAGTCACACGGATGCATATGAAAGTCAACTGCGCAAGCATGGCAGTCAAAGGATAGTTTTCCTGGATTGGGTTTCGGGCGATGAGCTGAGCGAATTACTGACCAATGCCGCACTATTTGTCTTGCCGTCCGAGCTGGAAGGACTTTCGCTGGCCCTCCTCGATGCGATGGGAGCTGGCAGGTGCGTGCTCGCCAGCGATATCCCTGAAAATCGCGAGGTGATCGAAGATGCTGGCTTCACTTTTCGGGCCGGCGATGTTGAGGACCTCGCCCGAATGCTGGCGCTGCTGGCATCGGATCCCGAAGTTCGTGCAGCCGCTGGACGCGCGGGTCGGAAAATTGTGGAAGAACGCTATCTTTGGTCACAGATTGCGAACGAAGTTGCCATTGGCTATGAACGACTGACGGGCCGGCAAATACAATCCAGTTCCACGGTAACCGTAGCAGAAGATGTTCATCGGGTACG
>JAFAGX010000149.1 GCA_019237515.1 Acidobacteriaceae bacterium | reverse complement strand
TTTTCCAATCTGGATTTGATTAGCTGCCGTAACGTATTGATCTATCTCGGGCCGACGCTGCAGAAGCGTGTGATCCCGACATTTCATTACGCCCTGAAACCCGACGGCTTCTTGTTACTCGGTGGCTCAGAGAGCCTGGGTTCATTTACAGAACACTTTTCACTGATCGACAAGAAGCAGAAGATTTATCAAAAGAAGGGTTCCGCCACTCGTCTGTTGTCGTATTTTGCCGGCGCAGGGCCCACCACCGTTCGACGTTTTGAGGAACCCCCGACACCTCGACCTGCTAGTTCCCCGAATGAGAGCGAAAAGGAAATTGAGCGCTCCTTGGTGCAGCATTATGCGCCTACCAGCATCGTCGTGAACAGTCACATGGAGATTGTGCAGTTCCGCGGGCGCACGGGTGCGTATCTCGAACCGGCTGAGGGACAGCCCACATTCAGCTTGTCAAAGATGGCGCGGGAAGGACTGCTGGTAGATCTGCGGAGGGCAATCGAGCGCGCGAAAAAGGAAAACGCGCCGGTTCACATTGAGGACGTTCAGGTCAAGAACAATGGTGGAACTCGCGGCGTGAACATCGATGTGATCCCAATACGAAGTCACAACGCGAATGACAGATTTTATGTTGTGGCTTTTCATGATGCACAATCCCGGCAGAAAGACAAGCCCTCAAAGGCGGGTAAAGTCAAGCTGTCGCAGAAACAAGCCGAGGTCGCACGAGAGAACGACCGCTTGAAACGCGAGATCGCTTCGATGAAAGAGCAGATGCGGGCCCTCATCGAGGAGAACGAAAGCACCACCGAAGAATATAAGTCGGCGAATGAGGAGGTGCTTTCGGCCAACGAGGAGTTGCAAAGTACGAATGAAGAGTTGGAAACCGCCAAAGAGGAATTGCAATCCAGCAATGAGGAGCTGACAACTTTAAATGAGGAATTGCAGAACCGCAATGCGGAACTGACTCTGGCCAACAACGATCTCACCAATTTGCTGGGCAATGTGAATATTCCGGTAGTCATGATTGGGGACGATCTCCGCATCCGCCGCTTTACCCCACCCGCGCAGAAACTGCTGAACCTCCTGCCTGGAGATATCGGGCGCCGCTTGGGCGAGATTCGTCCGAACATCGATTTTGATCAACTGGAGGAACTTGCTCGGGAGGCCATTGACAACACTTCGCTTCAGGAACGCGAGGTACGGGACAAAGAGGGGCAACGCTGGCATTTGTTGCGTGTGCGCCCGTACAAGACCTGGGACAACAAGATTGATGGCGCTGTGATCAGCTTGCAAGATATCCACGCACTGAAGGCCACAGCCGAGCAGAGTCGTACTTACACCGACACCCTGATCGAGACTTCACGCGAATCCATATTGATTCTGGATACCAACTTGCGCGTAACGGTGGCCAATCCCACCTTCTACCGCACGTTTCGAGTTTCGCCCGCCGGCACCCAGGGTCAGTTGATTTATGCCTTGGCCGATGGCCAGTGGGACATTCCGGAACTGCATCAGCTTTTTGAACAAGTCCTCAACGCAAACGCATCAGTCCAGGAATACGAGATTACCCATGACTTCCCTGACGCGGGGCATAAAACGCTTTTGATTAGCGCACGACGCGCAGATGTGCAGCCCGGGGAAGGAGGGATTGTAGTAACGATTGATGACGTGACCGAAGAAAAACAGCACGGGGAGGAGATCTCACATCAAGCGGCACTGATTGAGCTCGCACACGAGAGCGTCATTGTTCGTGACTGGGAGGGCCGAATTCGTTCGTGGAACCGAGGGGCCGAGGAATTGTATGGCTGGCGAGCCGACGAAGCGAGAGGCAAGATCATTCACGATCTCTTGCGAACGAAGTTTCCCTTACCACTGGGTGAGCTCAAAGAACAGTTGCGGCGCACCGGCCATTGGGAAGGCGAACTGCTGCACACTCGGCGAGACGGTGAGGAGCGAGTCGTAAGCAGCCGCTGGGCACTCCGGCAAGCCAGTAACACGCCTATGGTTTTGGAGATCAATATCGATCTGACGGACCGGGTGAGATCCGAGCAAAACCTGCGGGAGCTTTCGACGTATTTGATGCGCATCCAGGATGAAGAGCGGAGACGCATCGCGCGTGAACTGCATGATTCGACCGGCCAGAAGCTCGCCGCGGTGAAGATGAACATTGAGGCGATGAAAGCCGCGCCCAAAGGAAAAACAAAACCTTCCAACATTCTTTCCGAGAGCATTCAACTCGTAGACGAGGCGAGCCAGGAAATCCGCGTGCTGGCGCAATTGCTGCACCCGCCGTTGCTGGACGAAGCGGGATTAGTTTCGGCCATCAAATGGCTGGTCGATGGTTTTACCACTCGCGCCAAAATGCCAGTGAATGTGAAAGCTTCGCCAGATCTGGGAAGGCTGCCCGACAACGCAGAGATCGCGCTGTTCCGGATCGTACAGGA
>JAFAGX010000057.1 GCA_019237515.1 Acidobacteriaceae bacterium | reverse complement strand
AAACCGTCAAAGGGATTCTGAAAGGCTCAATCGAGAGAATTCAGTTCGAGCAGGAAGTGGATCTCGGGCCGAATGAAGTGAAAGATGTCAGTTTCACTCCGGAGAAATTTTCGCAGCTCAGAGTTTCCAATCCACGCCTCTGGTGGCCGAAACAGATGGGCACTCCGAATCTGTACCCATTGCACGTCGAGTTTGACATCGACGAGAGGCTCTCGGACTCATCAGACTCGCAGTTCGGAATTCGCGAAATTACGTCGGAGTTGAACGAGAATAATCACCGGGTTTTTAAAGTGAACGGCAAGCGGATTTTGATTCGCGGTGGCGGGTATTCCGCTGACATGCTGCTCCGTTACGACCCCAAAAACATTGAGGATCAGTTCCGCTACGTGCAGGACATGGGACTTAATACCGTCCGGCTCGAGGGCAAACTCGATCCGGACGATTTTTTCGACAAAGCGGATCGCATGGGAATTTTGATCATGGCGGGCTGGTGTTGCTGTGATCACTGGGAACACTGGTCCAAGTGGTCGAATGCGGACTATCAGATCGCAAAAGAGTCTCTGGCTTCGCAGATATATCGTATGCGCAGCCACCCCAGCCTAGTGATGTGGATGAATGGCAGTGATTATCCCCCGCCGCCCGATGTCGAGCAGATGTATCTCGATGTGGAAAAGCAGGCGCTCTGGCCAAATCCGACGGTCTCGTCCGCAACGGCTAAGGCCGCAGGATTTTCTGGTTCGAGTGGAGTAAAAATGACGGGGCCGTACGAATACGTTGCGCCCGCATACTGGTTCCTCGATTCTCCCAGGCATCCGTCCACTACGCGCTGCAATCCAGGCGGCTGCGGTGGCGCATATGGGTTCAATACGGAAACCAGCCCCGGGCCGGCAGTTCCACCAATTGAAAGCCTGGAGCGATTCTTACCCAAGGACCACCTGTGGCCGATCGATGATTTCTGGAACTACCACGCGGGTGGCGGAGCATTCAAGAATATTCAGGTCTTCACAGACGCGCTAAGTGCGCGCTACGGCAAGGCCGAGAACCTGCAGGACTATGTCTTGAAGTCACAATTGATGACTTATGAAGGCATTCGCGCGATGTATGAGGCGTATAGCCGTGACAAATACACCTCCACCGGGATCATTCAATGGATGTTGAACAACGCGTGGCCATCGGTGATCTGGCACTTGTATGACTACTACTTGCGGCCAGGCGGCGGATACTTCGGGGCGAAGGCTGCGATGCAGGCCATCAACCCAATTTACGGCTATGATGACCATTCCATTCGGCTGGTCAGCAGCCAGTATGAAGATGAGAACAAGCTCCGTGTGACCGCCAAGATTTACAGCCTGGACATGACGGAGAAATTCTCCAAACAAGACACCGTCAACGTGCCCGCCGATAGTACGACCAAATTGTTCACCCTCCCTGAAATTGCCGGCCTAAGTTCCACCTATTTTTTACGTTTGACAGTAACAGATAGCACCGGCAAGATCGTGGGCTCGAATTTTTATTGGCTTTCGACGTCATCGGAAACACTCGATTGGGAAAAATCAAACTGGTATACCACTCCGACTGCAACTTACGCTGATTTCACTGCTCTGAAGCAGTTACCGAAAGTGAAGCTGAACGTGGCGAGCCACAGCGAACGCAAAGGCGAGGAAGAAGTTACGCACGTGCGCTTGCAGAATCCGAGTAAGAACCTGGCATTTTTTGTGCGCTTGAAAGTCGATAAAGGTCAGGGCGGCGAGGAAATTCTCCCTGTGCTGTGGCAGGACAACTATATTTCCCTGCTACCCGGAGAAACGCGGGAATTGGACGCAACTTATCACGCCAGCGACCTTGGCGATGCGAAGCCCAGCGTTGAGATTCACGGCTGGAATGTGGAATAGCGAGTGGCGCCCGGCTTCAGCAAACACGACCGCGCATTGGGGCTTGATCAAGCTATTTCCCGCCGCGATTTCCTGAATTCAACCCTGCTTGCCTCCGGTGCTCTGCTGGCGAGTTCTGCTTCCCCTTTGCAGTTAATGGCTGAGCAGGACAATTGGACCGGGTACGGCGGTGTCGGTGATTATGCGCGCTCCAATGGAAACACGCTCGAAGTCCTCACTGCGGGACATCGCATTCGCGATGGAGAATTTGAAACATTCCCAAAGAATCTGATCGAAACCGGTGAGATGTATGATTGCGTAATCGTCGGCGGTGGAATCAGCGGGCTGGCGGCAGCGCTGTTTGTTCAACGTCAGGCGGGCAGAGGCAAGAAGTGCCTGGTACTGGACAATCACCCTATCTTCGGCGGAGAAGCCAAACGCAACGAATTTGTCGTGGATGGGCAGCGGCTCATCGCACATCAAGGCTCCGCGATCTTTCAGGTCCAATATCCGCATAGCTTCATTGCACGGTTCTACGATTCAATCGGCATGAACATGCCGAGGTTGCAGTATCAGAGTTGGGGCGGAAAATCGCCCGAAATTCCCTTAGCGCATACGCCGTACGAATTGGTCGATAGCGCTCCGGCGACTTATGGTTTTTATTTCGGGAGCAAGTTCGGCCAAAAACCAGGCATGTGGCTGATCGATCCATGGGGCAAGAAGCTCGAAGGCGCGCCGATTTCCGCTACTCAGAAATCAGAATTGCTGAAGTGGCGTGGCGGCCCGGCAAGTCCTCAGAAGAAACCGCAGTATGAAGGCGATGGAATTTCGCGCCAACTCGACGCGATCACTTTAGAAGAACACATCATGCAGTTGTATGGGATTAGCCGCGAGACCATACGGACGTTTCTTTCTCCGGTTGCAGGCGGCGGTTCCGGACTGGGGCCGGATGTTTTATCGGCGTATGCGGATTACGCGTTTGAGACGCTTCATCCTGTGCCAGACACGGAAGATCAGATGTTCCCGGGAGGCAACACGGAGTTTGCGCGGTTGATATTAAAAGCGCTAATCCCCTCAGCCATTGCCGCACCGGCGACATCAGAGGGTGTTTGCAAGGGGAAAGTCGACTTTACGGCTCTCGATCAGCCTTCTTCTCCTGCTCGCATTCGCCTCGCTTCGACCGCAGTTTGGGTTCAACACGATGGCGATCCTGAAAAGGCTGACTCGGTCTCCATTCTTTACACTCGCGGCGGAAATACTTACAGGGTCAAGGCGCGTTCTGTTGTGATGGCCGGCGGGTGCTGGACAACGAAACACATTGTGCGCGATCTGCCGTCTTCTCACCGGGATGCTTACGAGCAGTTCTACCGTTCCCCTTGCATGATGGCGAACGTTGCCGTACGCAATTGGCGGTTCCTATACAAGATGGGAATCAGCGGCTGCCGCTGGTTTGAGGGAATCGGAAATTACACAGATGTTCGCAGGCAAGCTCTGGTAGGTGCACCATCACCGACAATCGGTCCGGACTCGCCGGTCGTGCTGACTTTGAAGGTTTTGTATTCGTATCCTGGGTTACCGATCGCGGAGCAGGGAAGCCGAGGACGCGAAGAAATCTTGAGCACGCCGTTTCGCGACTACGAAGGTCAGATTCGGCAGCAGTTCACGGAAATGTTTTCGCCAGCCGGCTTCGATCCGGCGCGCGACATTGCCGGGATCATACTGAACCGCTGGGGGCATGCCTACCTAAATCCGCAACCCGGCTTCTTCTTTGGCATCAATGGCAAGCCTGCGCCAAGAGAAGTTTTGCGAGCTGCTCCTCTTGGGCGGATCGCATTCGCCAATACCGATCTCGCGGGCATGATGGACCATCGCAGCTCCATTCTCGAAGCGCATCGGGCCGTTGGACAGCTTCTTGACCATGTTCTGGCGAACTAGCTTTATCCTGGCTCACCCTTATATTTATCTGCGCGGCGGCAAAATCGTTTCCGGCTTCGCATCACCAAATGACCTTGGCTCCGATCTGGATGTGACGCGAGCCGCCGGAGCCGATGACCGGGTTGGCTGCTTGCACGTCAGGGGTTGCACTAGCCATGCCGACGCTGTTTGGCGATGACAAGTCCTCTCCCACCGAACCATTAGCAAAGTTGGGATGATTCAACACATTGAACATTTCGCCGCGCAATTGCATGCTGAAACGTTCGCCGAGGCGCCAGACTTTCGTCACGGATGCATCCCAGTTTGCGAAAGCTGGTCCACGGAGAATATTGCGCCCCATGTTGCCGAATGTATCAAACGCGTTCGGGTAGATAGTCACACCGTGTTGCGAGTAGCAGCCTCCGGCGAAGTCGAGGGCCGCTAAGAGTGCAGGGGTATTCGCCACGGCGGTACAGACTGAGCTGCGGGCGATAACGTTTCCGTTGTTGTCATACGTGTCCGGGAAATATGGGAGAGGTTGCGTGCGCGACCACTCTAACTTGTTCGGATTGCCTACAATGTTCCAGCGATCGTTGCTGGCATTGCCTGGTCCTTCCCCGGTCCCGGTCAGGTCATTGGTGTCATCGAAGAGCAGGACCGGCTCTCCCGTCTGAAGAGTGACGATACTCGTGACCTGCCAACCTTCCAGCAGCTGGCCGAAGCCTTTGCGGGAAGGCAGATCGTAGGTCAGAGACAGCGTGAAGCGGTGGCGAATATCATAATCGCCGCTGGCTTTTTCGGCCGCGTAATTCAGGCTGTTCTGTGGAACGAAGCCAAGATTGCTTGTGTTCCCCGCGGTATCGATAGCATGCGCCCAGGTGTATCCCGCCAGCATGTAAAGCCCCTTGGCGTAGCGGTGAGTGACAGTGGCTTGCAGGCTGTTGTAATTGGATGACGATTTGTTCCCCAGAAAATTCAGGAAGCTGATGTAGGGATAGCAAGGCGCTCCGCCAATGCCCAAACCTCCCTGCGCGACCGGACAACTCGCGGTGAGCGGCCTGCCCAGTTGCTCGGAGCCATCATCGAGAGCGGTGTTGACCTGGTTCAGATCGAGCGTGCTGTACAGGTTTTCTCCATGATTGGCCACATAGCCAACCTGTAGTGCTGTGTTCGCCGTGACCTGCTCCTGGATGTTGACATTCCAATTCATCACATACGGAGTCTTCAGGTTCTGATCGACGGCAAACATCGCGCACGGACTGGCGGCGCTGCAGGAGGTCAACGTCGAGTTGTTGACCGGGAAAATCGGCCCGGGTTTCACTTGACCTTGTATG
>JAFAGX010000558.1 GCA_019237515.1 Acidobacteriaceae bacterium | reverse complement strand
AATTGACCTTTTGCTCCTGCTGGCCGTCGCTTATTCTCTGGGGCGCCGATCTTTCGGAGAACACGAAGGATTTTATTCGGCACTGGTTTTGGGAACGTCGGTTGGCCCCTACCTGTTTACGCGATTCCTGATTCCAGAGGTGCTCGTCGCACTGTGGCTTGGGTTAACTTTCCTGCTCTTTCTACGCTCGCTCGGCGAAGAAACCCCCTCGCGATTCACGTGCTGGGGAATAGCCGCAATGTGCGCCCTTAATGTGCTCACAAAGGGATTGATTGGCCTTGTTTTCCCCGTCGCCGTTATCGTTCTCTACCTGTTACTCACGCGAAACCTTCGGCACTTATTGCGGCTGCGATTGTTTTCAAGTACGTGTGTGTTTTTGGCCGTTGCTTCGCCTTGGCATATCCTCGCGGCCATTCGCAACCCTGCACAGGGGCACGTACGTGGTTTTCTATGGTTCTATTTTGTTAATGAACACTTTCTCCGATACCTCAATAAGCGGGTGCCTCGCGATTACGATACTGTACCCCTCGTCGTGTATTGGGTCTTGGTGCTGGTCTGGATGGTTCCGTGGTTCGTTTTTCTGCCGCAAGCTGTAAAGAAGGTCACCCTGCATCGGCAACAAGATGCGTTGGTGAAGCGGCAACCCGCGAACTCCAATTTGCTATTTCTGCTGTGGGCGTTAGTCATCCTAGTGTTCTTCAGTTTCTCCACTAGACAGGAGTACTACACCATCCCCGCCCTGCCGGGCTTGGCACTTCTGATTGGAGGATGGTTACAAAAAGAGCGGGATATCGCGCCGGATCGGCGCTCGGGACGAACTTCGTCCTTGATTCTGTTTATCGTTGGCATTCTTGCTTTCATTGCTGGAGTTGTGTTTTTGTTTCTCTCCAAAGTGCCGCCGCCCGGCACTGAATTGGCAGAACTGCTGCGGAAGAATCCGCAGGACTACGCGCTGTCCTTCGGGCACTTCTTCGATCTAACGCCGCAGGCGATAGGCGCTTTCCACGGTCCGCTGCTGGTATTTTCGTTCGCCCTGCTAGTAGGCACAGGACTTAATTGGATACTGCGCCAGCGCAATAAACCCGCTTCCGGCAACTTTGTGTTGGCAACGATGATGATCGTGGTGCTGGGATGTGTTCACACTGCGTTCATAACGTTTTCTCCCATTCTTTCTTCTAAGCGACTCGCGGATGCACTTGCCAAACATTATCGCCCTGGAGATCTGGTCGTCGTCGATGGGCTGTATGAGAACGCATCGACTCTGAATTTCTATACTGGAATCCCACTGCGCAGCCTGCACGAACCCGCAGGAAATTTATGGTTCGGTTCGCAGTTTCCCGACGCGCCTCCAATTTTCGAAGACGAATCCACCTTCAGGAGTCAATGGGATAGTGAGAAGCACGTATTTCTTTGGACCGATCAAGACCAACCCAAGGAACTCAGCGCGGAGAAGTCGTACCTCGTTGCACACAGTGGTGGCAAATCAATTTTGACCAATCATCCGCTCAAGACTGATTAAGAAGTCATTCTGGCGAGTTTTCCTTGCTTAAGAGTGTAGGATGTTCCCCGCCAAGTCACTGTGTGCCCGACAAAGCTCATCAGCCATACGTAGAATGCCAAGATGTCGCGTAGCGGCAATAACCACAACAAACGACTTTGAGACTCGCGAAGGACCTTGCTCCTTATAAAAGCCGCAACTCCGAAACGCATCGCTAAGGTGATTCCGAGTAGTGCCCAGGACCAGATTGCACCTCGAGCAAGAATAAGCGCCAGCAGCGCCCACACTAGACCGAACGTGAACACGAGTCCGACATACCCCCAGAAGCGCACATTCTTGATGGTACGCGCCCACCGCAACTGGTGGGCAAAGAAACCCGCAACGGTGTACCGCGGCAGAACACTTTCAACTACGAGATGCGAGAGTTCAACGCGCATGCCTCGTTCGGCGATACGCCGTCCAATCTCATAATCGTCGGCGAGATAATCAACAATGGCTTCGAAACCGCCAATCTCTTCAAGATCCTGACCGCGAAACGCAAGTGTCGATCCCAGGCCGAAGTTGATAGGTTCCATAGTTCTGGCTACAAGTACCCCAGGGAAGAAATCGGTGCTGATGCCGAGCGATTCAAGCCTGGAACCAAGGGTCTTGTTGGAAACTCCGCGATACGGGCAAGTCACGAGGCCGATTTCCGGCGCGGCCAGAGGTGCGATGACACAGCGTAGATAATCCGGGGGCACGCGAATATCGCTGTCATTCACGATTAAACAGTCGTAGCGAGCGTGGGGCAGCATCTGTGCAAGATTGCTGACTTTTATGTTGCTGCCCAAGATTTCCGAACAGTGCACAAGCTGGATTGCGTGATTCGGAAATTCCGTTTTTAGTCGTTGAACCAACTCGATTGCAGGATCCTCTGGATCACTCACGCCGAAAATGATCTCGTAGACCCCGTAATCCTGCAGGCAGTGGCTGCGGAAACACTCGTACATCTCGGGATCCGTTCCCTTAAGAGGCTTCAAAATAGAGATCGCAGGAAGCTCTCGAGGTTCCCCAGAAACAGGGCGGTCGCGCAGAAAGCGAGCGGCGCTACTGAGGCACAGAGCGTTGTAGACGATACTTGCAATCGCTCCCACAATTGCACAAACCTCAACGCCTCGCAGCAGTGCGTGGATCATTGGTATGGCGTCATTCGTAACGCAAAGATTCAATCGGATCGAGATTGGCCGCTTTCCATGCGGGATAGATCCCGAATAACAGGCCTTCGATGGCGGCAGCCACGATGCCGAAAACCGTCCAGAACGTCGACATCCGCGCGGGCAGCGATGACCAGATCGCAGGAATGATCCAAGTGATGACCGCGCCCACCAGAACGCCGATGACGCCTCCGAGCGCAGTCAACGTGATCGCCTCGAGCGTGAATTGCAACAAAATATCGCCTTTGCGAGCGCCGATCGCCTTGCGAACTCCGATTTCTCGCGTGCGCTCTGTAACTGAGACCAGCATGATATTCATCACGCCGACGCCGCCAACGATCAAACCTACGCTCGACACTGCAAACATAAAGATGAAGACCGCACCGGTGATCTGATTCCATACCTGCACCAGGGAATCCTGGGTGAACAACGAGAAGTTGTCAGGTTTGTCTGGAGGCACCTTGCGGCGGCGGCGCAAAAGCTCGCGAATTTCGTCCATGGCCTTTGGCATGTCCTGTTGCGAGGTTGCCTTGGCGCTGATCCAGTATTGCTTCAGCTCCGGGTGCAGCTTGCGAAAAACTGACAATGGAAAGTAGACGACGTTATCGTTCGGATTCTTGCCGGTAGAGAAAACATTTTTGTTCGGCACTGTGACGCCAACCACCGTGAACGTTTGCCCTTCGATATTGATTTGTTTTCCCAAAGGATCGCTGTTGGGAAAAAGTTCTTCGGCCGTGTCGCTGCCCAGAACGATCACCGGATTGTGGTATTGATCGTCAATCTCGCTGAACCAGCGTCCGGCAGATAATTCGAAGTCGTAAACATCCTTTACCGCGGCCAAATCGCCTTCGAGAATCGTATTCTTCGCCCGGCGATCGCCATATTTGACAACGTACGTACCGGTGCCAAATTCGCGTTGGATGAACTGCAGGGTGGGCGTGACAGCTTTGACGTGCGGCAGGTCTCGGACGGCCATCGCGTCCTCTAATGTGAGCTCGCGACGTTTGCGCATCTCTTCCGTCGGCATTCCGAACTTGAATGGTTCAATGTGGAAAGCAAAGATGATGTTCGAACCGATGCTGGTGACAACTTTACTCACATTATCGTTTAATCCGCGGACGACCGACGAAATGCCAATAACAACCGCGACACCAATCACGATGCCAAGCACAGTAAGCGCCGAACGCAGCTTGTTGCTGCGGATGGTCTCCAACGCCATCGTGATGATTTCCGCGTAATCGCTTCTGCGCATAATAAAAATTGATTGATTTTGTAATTGTGTAATTTACGAACGACCGAATCACTCAATTACAAAATCCCACGACTTAAAGTTCGAAACGCAGTGCCACGATTGGATCCAGCAACGCTGCGCGTCGCGCTGGGTAAACTCCGAAAAACACACCCACGGAGCCCGAAACCAGGAGTGCGGCGGCAACCGCCCACAATTTCACCGAAGATGGCATTCCGATCAGGGCCGTAATTCCCTTGGCGAACACAATTCCGAACAGAACGCCGAGCATTCCGCCAACCAAAGCCATCGTGCTGGATTCAATCAAGAACTGCATCAGTACATCCCGGCGGCGCGCACCCATAGCTTTGCGAATCCCAATTTCCCGAGTTCGCTCCGTGACCGAAACCAACATGATGTTCATGATGACGATTCCGCCCACCACGAGCGCAATGGAAGCAATCGCGACCATCACGATGAAGAAAGTGCCGCTCAGATTCGACCATATGCTGAGAAAACTCTCATTTGTCTCGGCAGCAAAGCTGTCCGGCTTGCCGGGAAGATCGTGCCGGCGGGCACGCATAATCGCGCGCGCTTCATCGATGGCAGCTTCCAACTGCGCCCCGACTCCATTCGCTTTTCCTGAGATTCGGATCGATGTATGTGAACCGAATTGTTTTAAATAGGTCGCGATCGGAACAGCAACATAGTTATCTCGGCTCTGGCCGAGCGTTGTGCCTTGTTTCTTCCCGACTCCAATCACTGTGTAGAGCTGGCCTTCGACACGGATTTCCTTATTTAGCGGATCTACGCCAGAAAAAAGATTGTCGACGACATCGCTGCCAATGATTGCCACGTTCGACCGGTTGTTCTCATCGTTCTCGTTGAGCATGCGACCCGCGGTCAGGTCAATGTCGAGGATTGGCGCCATGGTGGGTGTGAAGCCACGAACCCAGACGTCGCTGATCGATTGCTCGCCATATTTGGCATGGCCGTCGATCTTGATCGTGGAAGCACCAACGAAGGCACAATGCTGGCAGGCGTCCCGAACCGCTTCATAATCTTCAATGGTGACGTCCTTCCGCTTCTGGCCTTCCAGAAACTGGTCAATATTGGTAATGACCGGCGACACCTTGCTAATAAGGAAAACGTCTGCCCCGAGATTAAAGATTTTTTGGGCGACATAGCCATTAATGCCGCTGGTAAATGTAACGACAGCGATCACGGCGGCGACCCCGATTACCACGCCGAGGAGGGTGAGCGCCGAACGAAGCTTGTTCGCCCACAGAGACTGCAATGCAAGGCGAATAGCTTCGAGGCTGGTCATGAGGGGTTTCGCGCGGCCGGACGGCAAGCCGGTGAGGCGAACAAGTTAGTCTAACAGGCGGGGTTCGAATACTCATTAGTGCAACGTGAGCTGGAAATTCGACTGAAATAGACTATCATCTTGGGATTCTGAACCCTCTAGCCGCGGAGTCCCACCCCAGTGGTTACTTCGGTTTTTTCCCGTGGGTGACCGGACTTTAAGCGAACCTGGCGGTCACGCTAGCATCAAACTCTTGACCGCCAATTTAGCCACTCGTTGATGCCAAGAAGGCATGGCCGTGATGGTCGGGAGGGCGAACTTGACGGCGTACTCCGGTCACTTGCCGGAAGGAGAATACGGGCAACAAACTTCTTTACAGGGCCGATCGGCCACTCGTAGCAAGAGCTGCACGGTGGCAAGCTGGCCCCCTGCTAAGACCTTCGATGAATCGTGTCCCCCAAACCGGCACCTCCGATGTGCAACTGAAGCTGCAGTCGCTCACTGAAACGGCCCAGTTATTAACCCGTGGTGACGCCGCGGCAATCGTGCTGGGTGACCAGAGCACCATGATTTGCCACGCGAGCGCAGGGGAACATGCCCCGGTGTTGGGTTGCCGACTGGACGTGAGTCAAGGGTTTTCCGGAGAATGCATCCGCAGCCGCAAGGCCCTGCGTTGCGAAAACATCGACGGCGATACCCGGGTTGATGCGGCAATCTGCCGTCGCCTGGGCATTCGATCCATCCTGGCAGCGCCGATTTGGCTTGACGGGAAAATAGTCGGCTTATTAGAAGTCTTTTCTTCACGTCGGTTTGCTTTCCATGATGGCGATCTTGTCGTTGTGCAGGAGTTGGCCGAAAGCGCGCTAAGACCGGCTGCTTCCAAACCCGTACCTGCACCCAAGCTCCTGTTCGAGTTGGAGCCGCGCTACCGCGTGTTCTGGGAAAATCTCACAGAACTTGTTCGTCCTCCGCGCTTGGCACCGCTAAACTTGACTTCACGTCCAGCACGCTTTTGGCCGGATGTTTTCGTGCCTTCGCAGTTGCCTTGGCAGCGTTTTGGGCATTCGATTCTGCTGCACGGGACCGCGCTGGTCTTGTTACTCGCTTTCCTGAGAGTCGGAATGTCACAACCACGGCTGGTTACGAAAAGCAGTTTCAGCCAATCCGATGTAATTTACTATGCACCATCGGAGTACGCCGCGACCACCACCCGGAAGGCCGCTTCTTCGGCAGCTTCTGCGCGCCCGACTGCTGCGCGCGCCAACATTCTGCAAGCGTCCGCGGAGCAGCCCGCAATTCCGGTTCGTCGGGGGTCCACGCGAAGTTCGCCACAACAGGCGGATGTTCAGCCACCCAAGCTCAGCCTGAAAGGAAATTTGAGGTTGGTGCGACTGATTGGCGGGACAACAGCCCTCCCAGTGGCCCCGATGTCGGCAACAACTCGAACTGAAGTGGCGACGCCGACGTTGGGCATAGCGGCAATTGCACCGCCGCCGGAACTTGGAGGCCTGAGCAGAAATCGCTTGCCGACGTCAGGCATGCCCCACGTCGTTCAACCGGCTCCGTCCGTTGCCGGTGCTATCCACGATCGTGGAACGATCAACATTGGCCAGTTGCAGGCCGTAGCACCAGCACCGGATTTGCCACTTCATAATCACGGACTCACCTTGAGCGCTATGCGAAGCACTCTTGGCGGCGGAAGTGCCGGTATAGTGCCGCCTGCTCCGTCGGTGAAAGGTATCGGGCGTTCCGGAGTTGGAGCCCTCGAAGGCGCAGGACGCATGCAAGTGGTGCCGCCCGCGCCGGCAGTTCAAATTGCAAAGAGCCTTGGCAGCGGTGGTGTGGGCCGCGGAGTCATGGCCGTAGTGCCGCCTCCGCCTTCAGTTGGTGGGCTCGGAAGCACTGGCGCACACGCAAGTTCTGTAACGTCGGCTTCGTCGCAAGTTGTGCCTCCGGCGCCGGCAGTTCAAATGGCGCGAAGCTACGCGGCGGGCGTTTTGGGTGGAGGGACAGTAGATGCCGTACCGCCTTCTCCCTCAGTTGCGGGTCTGGGGCGCGCGGATGCTGCGCGTGGAGGTTCATTTTCAGGCTCTGCGCACGTTGTGCCTCCCGCT
>JAFAGX010000130.1 GCA_019237515.1 Acidobacteriaceae bacterium | reverse complement strand
CGCTACTGATTGCGTTCCTCAGCGGTGCCGTAGGTCTGGGAATCGCCTATGGACTCTGTTTTCTCGTGGATCAGTTGCCCATGCCCGATTTTTTCGCGGGTCTCTTGCCAACATGGACATCGGGCTTGGTCGCTTGCGGGCTGTTGGGAACTTCTGCCGTTTTGGCGGCTCTTTATCCGGCGCGGAAAGCGGCCACCATTGATCCGATTGAAGCCTTGAGGTTCGAAGCCGGAGGATAAGCACCGGTTCCCCCGGTGCACCCGCATGCTCTCTGCGGTTTGATCGCCATGTTGACCGAAATCATTCGCGAAGCCTGGATTGCGTTGAAGCGCAATACTACTCGCAGTTTGCTCACGATGCTCGGCATTGTCTGGGGCATAGCTACCGTGACCTTGCTGATTGCCTACGGAAGCAGCTTCCGGCAAATCCTCGTCAGTGCGTTCGACGCGTTTGGTAAAGGGGCGGTGATTTGCTGGCCGCAACAAACGAGCGAGCAGCCGGGCGGACAACGGGCCGGCAAGAAAGTCGTGTTCGAGCAAGCCGATGTTGACATAGTGAAAGAGACTGCTCCGCTGGTGAAGCACGTCTGTCGCGAAACCGTGAAGCGACCGGGTATTGCTTACGGTGATCGCATGGTCGGCACCGCTCCGGTCCGCGGCGTTTGCCCGGCTTACGGAGAAATGCGCAATGAGGTGCCTTCGGAAGGACGCTGGATCAATGCCAGCGATTTTCTTGAACGACGTCGCGTGATCTTCCTCGGTGGCCGTCTTCGCGAGCAGTTGTTCAGCGGTCGTCCCGCTGTGGGCGAGACAGTCTTAGTGGGCGGCGTGCGCTTTACCGTGATTGGCGTGATGGCGCGCAAGATTCAACTTAGCAATTACTTCAGCAGTGACGACGAATCCTCATGGATCCCCTACAGCACCGCTGGAGATCTGTGGGACACGCGCTACGCACAGGTAATGCTTTTTGAGCCGATAGCACCGCAATTTGAGAAGCGTGCGATGGCGCAGGTACTGGCTGCGGTCGCAACCCGGCAGCAGTTTTCGCCGACCGACAAGAAAGCGATTCAAATGTTTGGCCGCGATGAGTTCCGGCCGATTATTAACGGCATTACGATCGGACTACAGGTGCTGCTTACATTTATTGGAACGTTGACGCTTGGAATAGGCGGTGTCGGGGTGATGAATATCATGCTGGTTTCGGTCGATGAACGCATCCGCGAAATCGGCCTGCGCCGCGCCCTCGGCGCAAGAAAGCGGCACATCAAATTCCAATTTCTTGCCGAGACTCTGCTGATCATGCTCCTGGGCGGAGCAATCGGAGTCCTGCTTTCTTACGCCATCGCCGCAACCATTGGCACCCTGCCGTTAATGGGAGCGCTGTTCGAAGACGAATCAGGCAAAGCTGACATTCATCTGCAGATTTCACTCATGACTGTATTTCTCTCTACCGGTGTCTTACTGCTGGTGGGCGTGATCAGTGGGCTGGTTCCCGCCCTGCGCGCGTCAAAGCTGGATCCGGTCGAAGCTCTGCGCTACGAATAACTGCTTCGGGCAATCAGACTATAATCCCCTCATGAGCATGATCGAACAGATTCAAAAGGACATCACAACCGCCATGAAGGCGCGTGATGAGCAGCGGCTTTCCACCTTGAGGATGGTGAAGACCGCGCTTAAGAATAAAGAGATCGAGAAGATGTCGCCGCTCGACGAGAAAGAGTCGCAGCAAGTTTTAAGCACGTTGATCAAGCAGCGGAAAGAATCCATTGAGCAATTTCTAAAAGGCGGCCGGAAAGAAATGGCGGATAAGGAAGCGGCCGAGATCACCTTAATAGAAGGCTATCTGCCCCAAGCCGCTGGTGAAGAGCAAATCGTAGCAGGCGTGCGGGCGGTCATTGGCGAGATGAATGCACCGAGTATGAAAGACATGGGTACTGTCATGAAGAATGTCATGTCGCGTTTCTCCGCAGCGGGAATTCGCGTCGATGGCAAGCAAGTTAGCGAGACGGTGAAGCGGGAGCTAACCCCAAAGTAAGCCCAAAATTTACTTAGTTCTTTGCAGCTCGCGATAGGCCTCACTTTTCGAGATTCCCAGCTGCTTCGCCAGTTTCTTCAGCGCTGATTTTTCATCGAGCTTCTCTTCTGCCATCATCCGATCAAGCTGATATCGGATGTTCGTAGGGGCAGTTTGAGCCGGGTGTCCGCTGTTTTCCGCTTTTCCGATCAGCAATGTGATCTCACCTTTCAACTCGCCACGGGTTTTGAGCTCCTGTAGAGCCTGATCGGCTTGACCTCGCAAAAACTCCTCGTGCCGTTTGGTGACTTCGCGAGCGATCACCACGTGGCGATCAGGACCGAGTACTTCCGCAACGTCTGCGAGTGTTTCTTTGATGCGATGCGGAGCCTCATAAAAGACTTGCGTCCTTGGAGAATCGCGAATTGTTTCCAGTAGCTTTCGCCGCGCCCCGCGCTTCGCTGGAAGAAATCCGCTGAACCGGAAAGAATCAGTCGGCAGCCCGCTGGCAACCAGCGCAGACAGAAACGCAGAGGCCCCGGGGATCGGAACAACTGGTACATGATGGCGAATTGCCAAAGTGATCAGCCGAAATCCCGGATCTGAGATGCCCGGCATGCCAGCGTCGGTTACGAGCGCGATCCGCGCTCCTTGCTCGAGTTCCACTACCAGTTCGGGGGCTCGCGTCATCTCATTGTGCTCGTGATAGCTCGTCGTGCGAGTCGTAATGCCGTAATGATTGAGCAACTTCTGCGTCTGCCGTGTGTCCTCGCAGGCGATCAGGTCTGCCGATTTCAAGATCCGTAAAGCGCGAAAAGTGATGTCCTCAAGATTGCCGATCGGCGTTCCTACCAGGTACAAACCTGGCGCCAAACTCAATTCTGATCCGCCGCGCTCTGGCCTGTCTGTGCTCGCAACCGGCATCGCAGCGAGTCTACCACCCGGGGCGTCGCTGTATCGGTGTCGTAAATTGACGCATTTTCGTTCTATCCCTAGAATCAGATCACAGGAACTTTTCGCGAGCTCCATGCCACTCTACGAATACAAGTGTAAAAAATGCGGCCATCGCTTCGAGCGCATACAAAAATTTTCCGATCCTCATGTCAAGAAGTGTCCGAAGTGTGGCGGACCCGTCGAACAGGTGCTCACGGCACCAGCCGTGCAATTTAAGGGTTCGGGATGGTACGTCACCGATTACGCGAAGAAGTCGGGTGCTACTTCCAGCGAAGCCTCAGGTGCGAAGGCCGAATCGGGCAGCAAGGATTCCGCTGCGAAGAAGGACGAGAAGCCAAAGGGCGATTCCCACAAGAAAGCCGAGAAGAAGTAAAGTTCAGCGCCAACTCACGTCGTACCCCAACGCAAACAGAATCTGGTTCTCGAACTCGTATTGCAGGATGTCCCGGAAATTGTTTTCTGAGGATTCCCAAGATGCTGCATAGCTGATCGCGCCCGGCTGGTATAGCGAGTAGGCAGTTGTGTATCTCACTTTGCAATTCTGCGGGCATGGGATCAAGCCCGTCGGGTTTGCGCGGAAAACCCCACTTGCCGCCACTAATGCCGCCGAAGAGATGTCGCTCTCCGGCGAAACCCGAAGCTGATGAGGTTGCACGCTGAGAGTCCGCGGGTCGCCCGGTAGAATGTCCGACGAGGAGTCAGCGCCCGACTGCAGCGGATTTAAATCGATGGCTGCCGCCAAGCTGTTCTGGGCAGCGGACCAGATCTTCCCCAAATCGGCATCCGAATGTTTTGTGTTGTTGATGAAACCCACTGGAGGCTGCGATCTGCTATTGCCGCAGCCCACCAGGAGAAACGTCAGGAATACAACGCATGCACCTCGCCCCATCTGCACCCTAAAAAGTCTATCGACGTGGAAGGCAAAAATCTTTAGCACGGATGGGCCAGGGGTCACGTCTCCGAAAGTGTGGCCGCCGAGTCACGTAGTAAACTCAAAGTGCTATGAAGTTGGGTAAGTGGCTTGCTCTGGCCGTTGCGGCGGTTATCCTGGCGGAAGGCACTTGGTCGATTCTTGTGTCTCTGACCAGGAGTCTACTGTTGCCATTACTGGCCAGAGTTCTGGGCGGAGATTCTCATTCGCCGCTCTATCTGGGACCCGGTGACATCAACATTCCCGACCTCTTCGCCTCCATTCTGCAACTTTGCCTGGCAGGGATTGTGTTTCTGGTCATTAAGGCGTGGGCCGGGAAAGGCGATGAGTTGAGGATCTCACCGGCGAAGAAAATCTCCCAACCGCCTGTAGCCACCGCCCCACCCACGGTAACAGCAGCGATACCTGCGAACCCTAGGCCGACGGCGTTCATCGCCGCAGCGGCCCAGACAAGCACCATTTCATCCGCAGGTCCGGTGACATCATCCCCTGCTCCGGCGCAGGATCAAACGTCTTCTCCTGCTGCGGCCGCGCAGGCAGCTGCTGTCCCCAAGAAGGCAGCCGAAAAGCCGGCCACTCCTCCGAAGTCTCAAAAGCCCCGAGAGGTTTACTACAACCTCGTTGGCGAGCCCATTAATCCGACGGAAGACGAATAGACGCACGTCGGTATCGCCATCAAGAGTGGTGATACGGCCGTATGGATCGGGCTTACTTCTTTGCGGTTTCGGCTTTGGCGTACTTGCGGCGGAATCGCTCCACGCGTCCGGCCGTGTCCACCAGCTTCTGCTTGCCGGTAAAGAACGGATGACAGCTGCAGCAGATTTCTACGTGGATATCGCCCTTATGAGTCGATCGAGTGGTAAAGCTGTTGCCGCATGCGCACATGACGCGCACTTC
>JAFAGX010000487.1 GCA_019237515.1 Acidobacteriaceae bacterium | reverse complement strand
CACCTGCCTGGCGGATCGTGCCATGGCGGCTGTTCAGCAGGTGGGGGCCGAGGCGACCCATTTTGCTGCCGTGGCGCAGGCCACTTCGAGCGGAATTCCGAGCTTTACGGGTCCGGAAGAGGCCCTCGCCAAGGTACAAGGTCAATTGGCCTATGTGCAGTCCGGCATCGCTCGCCGGCAGGTCGCCTGTGCACGCCAGCAAGCACAGCTTGCGCGCACGATTGCGCTTGAGCAAGTGCAACATCTGCGGATCGTTTGCCCTCGCCAGAGCATAACCGTGAACCTTTCGAGGATCCCCGGTTTTATTTCGGAATGACAGGTTCTGGACTGTCGCAAGTCGATAGAAAAGCCTCCAGCAATAATTTAAATCAGAAAATTTCTTGCCGCGTTCTGCTCCTCTCTCTGCTCAAATAATCATCACTTCACGGGAGGTCCCATGCAGGAAACACCTCAGCAGTACATTCAACGAATTCTGGGCAATCTCGATGGCAAAGACGCATTAACCGTGCAGCAGGAGACTCCAAAGCGGCTCCAGAAGGTGCTGAAGTCCCTCACCAAATCTCAATTGAGCCGGCGTCCGGAACCGGGCAAATGGTCGATTGCGGAAATCCTGGCTCATTTGGCTGATGCCGAACTGGTCGCCAGCTGGCGCATGCGGCTGGTCATTGGCAGTAACGGGGTGTCAATCCAGGCTTTCGATCAGGACGTCTGGGCGGACAAATTCCAATACGCGAAGTGCGATCCCAAACTCTCGTTTGAGACGTTTCGCTTACTCCGGGAAAACAACGTGCGCATGCTGAAGGCACTGCCGGAAGATTCGTGGGAAAACTATGGCATGCACCAGGAACGCGGAAAAGAGACGATCGCCCACATCGTGCGCATGTTTGCGGGGCATGACCTCAATCATGTTGCGCAGGTGGAGAACATTGCAAAAGAAATCCAAAGAAAGCCGAAACGGAGCTGATCCCGGCCCGGCTGTGCAAAAAGCATCAAACTTGGTCTATCTCAATTCGCAAAAAGCAGTTATATTAATTTCGCTCCGCGATTCCCTCGACAACTGACCTGGGTTGATGGCTCGGAAAGCCAGTTCCACCATCTCGCAGGAAGAGTTGTATCCACGCTCGGACGGCGATGTTCGCGCTGATCTTGATGATGCGCGCCTTGTCGATCTCGATGTGGAGGAGCAATCGCCTTTCCTTCGCGGTCAAAAGCGCGTCTCCGTTCGCCGAAATTCCCTGTCCAAGAAGGCCGCAGCATACCTGGGCTGGATTCTTCTTACAACCATTGTCGTATTTCTCGGCAGCGTGACGGTAGCGGCCGCGTACCACTACGGCGAGCATTCTTGGCGTTTCAGAATTGAGTCAAGCGACGATATCGAAATTACTGGCCACGAAGATGTGCTCCGATCACAGATCATCGAAGTCATGGGCGGCGATATAGGTCGCAACGTTTTCTATGTTCCACTGGCCCTCAGAAAGAAGCAATTGGAGCAGATTCCCAGGGTGGAAACTGCCAGCGTCATGCGCTTCGTGCCCAATCGGCTCAAGATCGTAATTCATGAGCGCACGCCTGTTGCCTTTGCGCGGGTCGGTTCGAAAATTTTCTTGATCGACAGCAGTGGTGTTCTGATGGACCTTCCGGCGAGCAGCAAAAAAAAGTTTTCGTTTCCAGTGATCTTGGGTATGAGTCTGGCGGAGCCGCAATCGATGCGTGGCCTGCGCATGAACACGTATAAACAAGTCGTATCGGAACTCGATTCCACCGGTGCGCACTATTCAAAGGATCTGAGCGAGCTTGATCTTTCCGATCCTGACGACGTGAAGGTTTTGACGGATGACACTGCGGGTCCGGTTCTGGTTCACCTCGGCACGTCTGAATTCCTGGATCGTTTCAAAATCTATATCACCCATGTTCAGGAATGGCGGCGGCAGTTCGCAAAATTGGATTCAGTCGACTTGCGCTATGAACATCAGATCGTTGTGAACCCTGATTTACAGGGCACCGCCAAACAGCCGGCCATGTCAGCGTCGGCCGTGCGTGCCGCCATGGCAGCTGGGGTGAAGTCGGCAGCCTTAATAACCCATGAAGGGCCGAAGACGCTCAATCCGGCGGCATCGATCAAAATTTCAAAACCAACAATGCCCAAGAATCGGGTAGCAAAGCATCGCCATGGCAAGCCCGTGGGCAAACAATCAGCTCACGCGGGCGAAACGTCAACAACAACTCAAATGGCCGGCGACAAGCCGGCAGCAGCACCATCAGTCTCACCCACGCCAGGAACGAGCGGCGTGGCAAAAATAAACAAACCGAGTCCGGGGATACCGAAGGGGCAGCAGTAGGGATGGGTAATCAGTACGGGCGATTCATTACGGCAATCGACGTCGGTAGCGCGAAAACATGCGTGCTCGTTGCAGAAGTGGGTGACAGCGGCTTGCGATATCGCGGCCATGGACTGACGGAATCGCGGGGTTCACGAAAAGGAATCATTGTCGATCTGGAAAAAGCAATCGCCTCGATTCAGAAAGCTGTCGAGCAGGCCGAAGACATGACGGGAGCTCCGATCGAGCATGCACTTGTCGGTGTCGCCGGGGCTCATGTGCGCGGAGTCAATGCGCATGGCGGCCTCAGCTTTGGCAATCGAGCTCGAGAGATCGCCCGGGAGGAAATCCGTTCAGCGGTCGACAAGGCCCGCGCTATCCCACTGCCCGCCGATCGCGAAATTCTGCACTTGCTGCCGCAAGAATTCATCCTCGATCAGCAGAGCGGAGTGCATGACCCGCTAGGAATGATGGCGATGCGTCTCGAAGTACGGGTTCACATGGTCACAGCCGCGAGCGCTGCAACCCAAAACGTCATCACCGCCGTGAATCGCGCCGGGGTGCATGTCGATGACACCGTGTTTGAGCCACTGGCCTGCGCTGATTCCGTGCTTCGCAATGACGAGCGTGAGTTAGGTGTCTGTCTGGTCGAAATGGGAGCGGGTTCGACCAGCCTGATTGTTTTTCAGGAAGGCGCGGTCATTCATAGCGCCGTAATTCCGATCGGCGGCGATCACTTCACCAGTGATCTGTCACTGGGGCTTTGTACACCATTACTAGACGCGGAAAAAATTAAGAAGGCACACGGGAACGTTGTGGTCACCTTGATTCCGGAGGCGAATGAGATCGAAGTTCCCTCCGTCGGCGACCGCCCATCACGACTTATTTCTCAGCGGATGATCGGAGAGATTCTGGAGCCTCGCGGCAGGGAGTTGTTTGAACTGGTCCGTGACAATCTGCGCCAGAGCGGCACATTCGACGTTTGCATGGCAGGCATCGTGCTCAGCGGCGGTGGTTCGAGACTGGCGGGCATTGCAGACGTGGCCGAGTCTGTTTTACGGCGCCCTATTCGGCTTTCCTGGCCAATGCCGCTGGCCAAAATGCCAGCCAGCCTGGGCGAGCCGGAATACGCAACGGTCCTCGGCATGATGTTCTACGGACATCGCGCGCGTCTGGCGCGAGGCGCGCAGGATACGCGGTGGAGTTCGCGGTTGGTGAATTTGTTTGCTCGAAAGGGAGCTTAGATCAGAGTCAGTAGTCAGGTTATCAGCAAAACAGGACGTCAATTTACGCCGGAGTCGATATGAAAAAGGAAAATGATATTCGCATCAGCTTCAACGAAGAGGCCCGCAACGACGCCAAAATCAAGGTCATCGGTGTGGGTGGAGGCGGCGGCAACGCCGTGAACCGCATGATCGATGCCGGCATGGAAGGTATCGAATTCATCACCGCAAATACCGATTTACAAGCTTTGCGCATGTCGCGGGCGCCCATGAAGATTCAGCTCGGAGTGAAGCTGACCAACGGCCTGGGTGCGGGCGCAAATCCCGAGGTTGGCCGGAAGGCGGCTCTCGAAGACTCCGACAAGATCATCGAGGCTCTCGAGGGCGCGGACATGGTTTTCGTAACCGCGGGTCTAGGCGGCGGCACTGGAACCGGAGCCGCACCGATCATCGCCTCGCTCGCGAGCGAAATGGGCGCACTGACCGTTGCGGTCGTAACGAAGCCATTTGCATTTGAAGGCAAGCGGCGCATGTCCCAAGCCGACCGAGGAATCGCCGAACTCATGGAATCGGTCGACACGACGATCGTCATTCCGAACGAAAAATTGCTGGCTGTCGCCCAGGACGCAGGGTTCTTCGAATCGTTCAGGGTGGCCGATGACATCCTTCGACAAGGCGTGCAGGGTATTTCGGACATCATCACGATACCCGGCATCATCAACCGCGATTTCGCCGACGTGAAGGCAATTATGTCGGGTATGGGTTACGCGGTGATGGGCACTGCAACGGCGAACGGAGCGCGGCGCGCTACTGAGGCAGCACAGAAGGCCATCGCTTCTCCTCTTCTCGAGGCCGGGGCAATCGACGGTGCGCGCGGAATTCTCATCAACATCACGGGATCCGCTTCGCTCAAACTGGCCGAAGTGCAG
>JAFAGX010000369.1 GCA_019237515.1 Acidobacteriaceae bacterium | reverse complement strand
TGAGATCGCCATCTCTAATTCAATGGCGGCCTGGGCCTCGTAGTTCACTTCTTGCCGAATCCCGGCGAGTGCCGCAACCGCATCGAACAACCGCCCACAGCTTGACGTCAGCGGCGAGTTTATCTTTTGTTCAATCATACGCAGGATGAGGTTCGCCTTCGGCATATCGAGCTGGCGAACGAAGGGAATGTCGTCACTAAGGAAGTCTCGCCCGAAGTGATGAGCCAGATAGCTGACTGCCATGCGCCACGGTTCACGAATCGCGGCGGCTCCGCCGGGCAGCGGAACATATTCGAAACGTGCCGTCCGTTTGAAACTGCGATAATCTGCAATCAAAACCTCTCCACCCCAGATGTGGCCGTCGGTGCCGAAGCCGGTTCCGTCCAAAGCAAAGCCGATCACTTCGCCGTCGAGATGATTCTCGGCCATGCAGCTTGCGATGTGCGCGTGATGGTGCTGCACACCGACGAGCTTGGCCCCGCTCTGCTGCAGCGCCCATTTCGTAGAAAAATAGTCGGGATGCAGATCATAAGCAATGATCTCAGGCCGGATTTCCAGAATTCTCTCCAGGTGGTTAATGGCTTCGGCGAAAAACTTATAACTCTCGGCATTTTCCAGATCGCCGATATGCTGGCTTAGGAATGCATGATTGCTCTTGGTAAGGCAGATTGTGTTCTTCAATTCGCCGCCAACCGCGAGCACCGATGGCTGCGGGTCTTTCAAGAAGACGGGCACCGGAACAAATCCACGGGAACGCCGCAATTGATGCGGAATACCGCTACAGACGCGAACCACAGAATCATCGCAGCGCAAGAGGATATCGCGATTGTGGACGAGAAAATAATCGGCCAGCCCATTCAGGCGCGTGACGGCCTCACGATTGTCAATGGCAATCGGCTCTTCGCTCAGATTTCCGCTGGTCATGACGAGCGCTCTGAAGCCGCCTTCACGCAGTAGTAAATAATGGAGAGGAGTGCAGGGAAGGAAAACTCCCAGGTATTTATTGAAAGGTGCAACCTCATCGGGAACTGAATTCGGAATCCGTTTCGGAACCAGAACAATCGGGCGCTGGATGGATTCCAGCACTTTTCGCGCCGAATCATCGAGTTCGCAAATGTCCTGAGCTGCAGCCACATCTGGCACCATGATCGCGAATGGCTTTTCCACCCGGCGCTTGCGCTGGCGAAGAAGCGCGACGGCAGCTCGGTTGGTGGCGTCGGCTGCTAGATGAAAGCCGCCTAGTCCTTTCACAGCAACGATCAAGCCGGCACGAAGCGCCGATGCAGCTTCGGCGATCGGATCACGGCAATGGATCGCCCTTCCTGACCTGTCCCAAAGTTCGACCTGTGGGCCGCATTTCCAGCAAGCGTTCGGTTGGGCGTGGAAGCGACGGTCGAGCGGGTTTTCGTACTCCGCCTGACACTCTGGGCACATCGGAAACACTGCCATGGATGTGCTCGGGCGATCGTAGGGAATATCGCGAACGATGGTGAATCGCGGCCCACAGTTGGTGCAGTTGATGAACGGGTATCTGCAGCGACGGTCGGCGGGATCAAACAGCTCGCGTAAACAATCGTTACAGATCGCCACGTCGGGAGAAATCAGCGTACGGACCTCTTCACCACCGTGGCTATGGACTATGCGGAATTCGGCGTCGCCGTTGCAGGGGACATCCTGCACAACGAAACCGGTAATCCGAGAAAGCGGCGGTGCTTCGGCAGGTAAGGATGTGAGGAAATCCTCGACCGCCTCCTCCGGCCCTTGGATTTCGATCGTGACACCCGCAGCAGTATTGCGGATTGTGCCGTTAAGTTTCCGTGTCGTTGCCAGGCGATAGATATAAGGTCGGAAGCCAACGCCTTGAACGATTCCCGAGACCTCGATTTGGCGGCGAACTTCCATAATTGCTAGCCGATGGCGGACAGCGGCTTCACCGCGCGCCGCCGCTGCTCAAGCCAGGTCAGCCACTCGTGAAGTCCATTTCCTGTGAGGCAGGAGACTTTCACAATTTCAATTCCAGGATGCACCCGGCGGGCATTTTCTTCCGCTGCATTGATGTCGAACGGTACGTATGCAAGCAGATCAGTTTTGGTAATCACCAGCAGGTCAGATTTGAAAAAGATTGACGGATATTTGAGTGGCTTGTCCTCGCCTTCCGTAACACTGAGCAGCACGATTTTTGCCGCCTCGCCGAGATCATAGCTGGACGGACACACGAGGTTCCCGACGTTTTCGATAAACAAAATATCGAGATCCTCGAGTTTCCAGTCCTCCAGATGGCGTTCAATCATGCGTGCATCGAGATGGCAGGTCCCGCCGGTCGTAATTTGCTTCACTGGGAAATGAAACCTACGCAGCCGAGCGGCATCGTTATCGGTCTGAATGTCGCCCGTGAGCACGGCCACACGATCATGGCGGGGCAAGCTCTCCAGTGTCCGCTCCAGCAGGCTGGTTTTGCCGGACCCAGGAGAACTAATAATGTTGAGACAAAGCACGCCGTGCTCCTGAAACTGTTTTCGCAGTTCCACTGCTTTTCGGTCGTTCTCGCTAAGAACTTTGCGCTCCAACTGCACTCGTTCCATGTTCCTCGACCTCCAGATATGCTAATTCCAGTTCATCGCCACCGATGCACTCGGTCTCTAGACTTGCGCAATTTGGACATCGAACGACGTAGTCATGAACAACGAACTCACGTCCGCAGCGCCGGCAACGATGGCGCAAGGGACAGAATTCGATTTCCAGCCGAAGAGATTCGAAACCCGTTTCGCGTGTGATGGCCTCGAAGCAAAATCGTAGTGAATCTTCATCCACAGCGCTCATTTGGCCCACACGCAGGCAAACTTTGGAGGCAGAGGAGCCGGGGTATCGCTGCATCTCCGTTTCCACCGCGCGCAGCACCGAATATGCGATTCCCATTTCGTGCATAGTTCAGCAGATTCTCGGCAACTGATCGCCGGCAAGCATATCAACAATGCGCGTCGTGCCCAGGGGAGTTCGCATGGTCACCAGCCCAGCATGTTCCTCCTTAACCGTTCCGATCATTTGCGCTTCCTGTCCCAGGCGATGCTTTCGCATCCTCTGCAGGAGATCCGGCGCGACTTCAGGGGCGACAATGGCAATGAGCTTGCCCTCGTTCGCGACATAGAGGGGATCCAGTCCCAACATTTCGCAAGCACCCCGAACTTCCTCGCGAACTGGAATGGATCGCTCCTCCAACTCGATGCCAACTTGGGATTGTTGTGCGATTTCATTCAGAGCGCTGGAAACGCCCCCGCGTGTGGGGTCGCGCATACAACGGATCTGGTGAGTGACGGCAAGCATATCGTGGACCAGCGTGTGGAGCGACGCGCTGTCGCTTTGAATCGTGGTTTCAAATTCCAATCCTTCGCGCTGAGCGAGAATGGCAATACCGTGCTCACCAATAGGTCCGCTAAGCAGTACTTTGTCTCCCGGTTGAGCACCATCGGCTGAAAATGCGAGCGAATCGGGCACGATACCGATCCCAGTCGTGTTGATGAAAACACCGTCGCCCTTTCCCCTTTCGACGACCTTTGTGTCGCCAGTCACCACCGCGACACCCGCGGCCGTGGCGGCGTGGTGCATTGAAGCCACGATTCGCCGCAGGTCGTCAATCGCGAAGCCTTCTTCGATAATGAAAGCGGCGCTCAAGAACAGCGGAGTTGCACCGCCCATTGCCAGATCATTGATCGTTCCATGAACGGCGAGTGCGCCGATGTCGCCCCCAGGAAAGAACAATGGTTTAACCACGAAAGAATCCGTAGTAAAAGCCAACCGCTGGCCGTTGATGTTCAGGATTGCCTGATCATCAAGGCGTGCGAGGACCGGGTTGTTCAATTGCGGCAGAAAAACATCCCGAAGAAGTCCGGCGCTGAGTTTGCCGCCACTACCATGTCCGAGCAGGATCGTATCGTTGGCGGGAAGAGGAGCCGGGCAGATTAAGTCGGCAAGAGATCTAGTTGACATCGGTGAGCTCCTCACTCGCCACATGGCGGCGATAGTGGTAATAAGCGGCACAAGCACCTTCGGTCGAGACCATGGGGGCACCTAGCGGATTCTCCGGCGTACAACGCATCCCAAAGGCTGGACACTCGGTTGGCTTTTTTAGGCCCTGCAGAACCTGGGCACTCAAACACTCCGCGGGCTCTTCGACGCTCAACTCACGGAGATCGAAAACGAGGTTGGCATCGTAAGCGGCATATTGCTTGCGAAGACGCAATCCACTTTGCGGGATCATTCCAATGCCTCGCCACTTCTGGTTCGCAACCTCGAACACTTCCGACATGATGTGCTGCGCTGGCAAATTACCTGTGTAGCTGACCGAACGAACGTACTGGTTCTCGAGTTTTGCTTCCCCTCTCTCCAATTGTTGAACCAGCATCAGAATTGCTTCCAGGAGATCAACGGGCTCGAATCCACCGACCACGATCGGAATGCGAAAATCTCGGACGAGTTGCTCATATTCGCCACAGCCCATAACCGTGCAAACATGGCCGGGCGCGATGAAGCCCTGGACCCGATTCGTCTCTGAAACCATTAACGCCCGAATTGCCGGTGGAACAAGGACGTGCGAAACCAGCATGGAAAAATTATTGAGGCCTTCCCGCTTTGCTTGCCAGGCGGCCATGGCATTGGCCGGAGCAGTAGTTTCGAAGCCAATTGCCAAGAAAACGACATGACGGTCCGGATTGGCCCGGGCGAGTTTTACCGCTTCCATCGAGGAGTATGCGATTCGTACGTCGCCGCCTTCAGCTCTGGCCCGGAACAGGTCGGAATGTGAGCCTGGAACTCGCAGCATGTCTCCATATGAAACCAGGATCACGTCGGGGCGTGATGCGAGTGCAATGGCCTTATCGATCGTCTCCAACGGCGTGACGCAAACCGGACATCCCGGGCCGTGGACGAGTTCAAGCCCGCTTGGCAGCAGTTCGTCGATGCCATAGCGCATGATCGTGTGCGTCTGCCCGCCACAGATTTCCATCAGCACCCAGGGACGTGTGGTCCGGAGCCGGATCTCGCCCAGCAGATTCCGGGCGATGCGCTCATCCCGATATTCATCGAGGTATTTCATGGCGGTCTGCTGGGCGAGAAAATGAGCCCGTCAACAACTCTAGCCAGCAGTGAACATAGCCACGGTGATGGATGTCACATGGGAATGTGAGGAAGAACGTGAGAACGGCTGGCCCGCTTAGGCATCGGTGGTTGTGAGTTCTTGTTCGATCATCCCCATTTCTTGCAGAAGCTTATAGGTTCGATCCGCCTCGAAGGGGTCTACTCGGCTGATGGCAAAACCAACATGGACCATGACATAGTCATTCAGGCCGGCTTCAGGCACGAAATCCAGGGAAACCTGGCGCACGATACCACCGAACTGGACGCGGGCGGAGCGCAAACCACCTTGCTGGTGGATTTCAAGAATCTTTCCGGGGATTGCCAGGCACACGGGGAAACTCATCGCGGCCTAGTACAGCACTGGTCCGTACGGCGATTCTGTGATGCAGGACACAGTTCGGAGTGACGAAAAATCATGGTTTGGAGGCCATGCGCTTGCAAAAAAAACGATTGCTTGTCGGAATGACTTATTTACGCAAATGGTGGTCCGAAACTATTTCTTCGCGTCGTCGTCGACAATCGCTTCCACGATTTCGTCAATCGTATCCAGCACGCGCTTATTAGGGAGATTGAAATTGTTGGAGAGAATGGAAAATGCGACCTGGTGCCCTTTTACGGTAGTTGCATAGCCGGAGAGCGTCTTAACTCCCCCAAGAGATCCTGTCTTGCCATAAACGTGGGCTCGGGGATCGAGCATAGAAAAACGGTCCGATAAGGAACCGTCGACCCCGGCTACCGGCATAGTGTCACGAAAGCTATCACCCCAGGGCTGTACCGCCGCATAGGATAACAACTGAACAATGGCGTGCGGCGACACCAGATTTTGCCGCGATAAGCCCGAACCATCATAGAAAACGTATTCATCGGGCGAGATCCCCGCTTGGTGCAAGAAGCCTTGCAACACCTCAAGTCCGCCTTCTACAGTTCCCGCCGTGCCTTTTTCGCGTCCCAAAAGCCGCAACAGGATTTCAGCGTGCAAGTTTTGGCTGACCTTGTTGATCACCCGCACATCTTCGATCAGAGGTTTCGATTCATGACTTGCCAGAACCAGTGACTGGGTGATCGATGGGCGGGACATCTCTTCACCACCGCGGGCGGGAGCGACGGCGGTCACTGTAAGAGTCGAAAGGCTGGCCAGTTCCGTGTGACGGCTACGCTGTTTGCCATAAATCACAATCCCGCGATTCTCAAGAAGCTGACGAAAGAGCGCCGCGGCGAAGTCCGCCGGGTTCTCGATAGCTAACGCCTCATTGGCGCCCGCGTCGTCGAGCGGCATGTTGCCCCAAAGCGTTAGCAGCGTCGAACCTGGCTCTCGATTGATGAAGATCTTGCGAGTCGTTCCTGCGGGAGTTGTAATGATGCGATTGTCCACCGAATAATAATCAGCAAAAGGAGTAACTGTGACGAAGGCACGCTCGCCAGCACGATCTGCCGGAAGCAGATTGACAAACACCACGTTGTCATTGATGGTGAGCGCGGAAACTGGCGCGCCATCAGCCAGCACAAGATCATCCTGGCTCCAGCCCTCTCCATAGCGCTCAAATGCAAAGTAGGAATCGTCAGCAATCACGTCACCGTCAATGTACTTCACTCCTTTTTGCACCAAGGCGTCTGCCAGTTGCTCAAGCACCTGAATGGGGTGATCATTGCGCTGTGTATGCAATAAATAAGGTAATTCGCGCCCAGAGAGATTGGGATCGCCTCGCCCGATCAGCGTGAGATCTCCGGTGAGCCGTCCATACTTGTCCAACGTACCATTGGTTTCGACCGTTGTGCGGAACGTGTAGCTTGGTCCAATTAATGCCAGCGCCGCTGCCGTGGTAAAGAGCTTGGTGTTGGAAGCGGGGGTAAACAGCTTATCGGCGTTTTGCGAGTAAACGGTTTTTCCAGTTTCAAGCGAAACGACCTCAATACCCCAAAATCCTCGCTCCAGGTCGGGGCTGGCCAGCACCGAGTCAATTCGCTTGCTCAGGGAATTGCGGGAGGATGCCTGCAGTTCAGCCGCCAGGAACAGGCAAAGAACCGCTGCGAAACAGGCGCGTTTCCGGAACATCTGAGTAGGTCGATTGTAGCACCGGCGCGTGCAGACATCGCGCCATGGTTAATTACCAATCCGGTGTCGCACAGCTGTCTCGCCATCGTACTGAAGGGTTTAGAATCAGCCGAATGCGCCCCGTATTCGAATGGAATCTCGGAACGCGTCGTCTGCAACTCGGGAAACGAACATTGATTATGGGAGTACTCAATGTTACTCCGGACTCCTTTTCGGACGGCGCGCAATATCTCGCCCCCGAACGCGCAATTGAATATGGTTTGCAGTTACTGAAAGACGGCGCAGATATCGTCGACGTTGGTGGAGAGTCGACCCGTCCAGGAGCTGCGGTAATGTTGGAAAATCGCACACAGGCGGATGTTTCGGCGTCTACGAAAAAGGAAACGAAGAAGGCGGTCACGGAAGAGGAAGAACTCAAGCGCGTCATTCCCGTGATCCGTGCCATGAAGCAACAACGTCCTCAGGCAATCGTTTCCATAGACACCTACAAGGCGAACGTTGCTAAGGCCGCGGTGGAAGTTGGGGCGGAGATCGTGAACGATGTAAGCGGCTTTCGCTGGGACCCCCAGATGATCAAGACTCTTGCGTCCCTGCAATGTGGAGCGGTATTGATGCATATGCGCGGCACTCCGGAAGACTGGCGCAATCTTCCTGAGGAGCCAGACATCGTGGTTTTGGTCAAACGCGAACTGCGCGATTGGGCGAATGTCGCCACGCTAGGCGGAATTAAGCGAGAACGCCTGGTGCTCGATCCCGGTTTTGGATTCGGCAAAAGCTTCGAGGGAAATTACCCGTTGCTCAAACGTTTCGACGAATTCCACGAGCTGCGGTATCCATTATTGGTCGGTGTTTCACGAAAATCGTTTGTCGGACGGGCTCTGGCCAGAAATGGTCATGATGCTCCGGTGGCAGAACGTGCGATCGGAACGGTGGCAATGGAAACCGCACTTATTCTTCGGGGTGCACACATTATTCGCACTCACGATGTCAGGGTTTGCGCCGATGCGGCGAAAATTGCCGATATAGTTGTGAACTAAATCCTGCGAAATTAGAACTTAACGCGTCCTACCGCCGAAATGCGGAGTCGCCCCAGTTCGCGGTGTATGTTCGCTGAGCTTTGACTGACATCACTTCGAACCAGTTTGCTTCGGTTCCCGCTCGACCGCGCAACATAAGCTCCTGGCCCTCATAGCCAGTTAAGAGGTCTGAGTTAGCGATCTTCCACACCCTGTGGTCTCTTTCGTCGGAAAGTGTTTTTCCGTCATTACTAAGCCTCCCGGCAACACGAATCACTTTGGCTGTGTGGCCAGCCGAAAGTTTCGGAGAGCGGGAGACATCTTGCGCCGCTGCGGCGAAGGAAAAGATAAATACAACCGTCACGCTGGCCAGCAGTATCGGTTTCTTCATGGGTTCCCCTTGGAAGAACGCCCTGTGAACTTTGCCGTACTCTAATGCTTAGTCGCATTTCACGGAAATTCAAAATATCTATAGCAGCTATCAAGGGAGGCGATATTAGGAGTCAAGCGTTTTCAACGAACCGCCGAGATACGCGCGAGCCTATGTGCGAAGCAGAGTCGTAATCGGTGCGTGGATTATGACATTCGAAAAGCTGGAGCCGACGAACGGACTTGAACCATTGACCTGCCGATTACGAATGCGTTAGTCATCATTTCTTTTCAGGTACTTAGCCTTTGCGAGTACGCATAAATCGTGATGAAATTTGCCTGATTTTTGCGTGGTTTCTGATGTGTTGTTTCTTAACGGCGGACAAACGGCGGACAGCAAAAA